>JBAYUF010000003.1 GCA_041675205.1 Patescibacteria group bacterium
CATTGTTGGATTACACAACATTAGTGCACGAGGCTTCAAGTAATCATGCGACGCATCAGTTGGTGGCAGCTATAAATACCCGTACTGTCGGATACGCAAAGAAAACTGACTACTACGTAGACAAACTAGCTGAAGGTATAGCGAAGGTTGCAGCTACGTTTTGGCCGCACGACGTCATTATTCGGTTCTCTGATTTTAAGACCAATGAGTACCGCACGCTTCTTGGTGGCGAACGCTACGAGCCAGCCGAGGAGAATCCAATGCTGGGTTGGCGGGGCGCGTCCAGATACTACGATCCTAAGTTTACGAAAGCGTTTGGTTTAGAATGTCAGGCCTTAAAACGGGTTCGGAATGAATTAGGACTCACCAATGTTATTCCCATGGTGCCGTTCTGCCGTACGGTTGCGGAAGCAGAGCAAGTACTTGCCGTCATGGTCAAACATGGTCTAACAAAAGCAAAAGATAGAAGCCTGAAAATTTACATGATGTGTGAGATACCATCGAACGTGTTGCTCGCCGATACATTTCTAGATTACTTTGACGGCCTCTCAATTGGGTCAAATGATTTAACCCAATTAACGTTAGGGTTAGACAGAGATTCAGGAATTGTCGCTCACGTAGGGAACGAAAACGATCCAGCGGTCAAACAGCTGATTGCAAGCGTTATCGCCGTTTGCAAGAAGCGCGGGAAATACATTGGCATTTGTGGGCAGGCCCCATCGGACTATCCTGACTTTGCAGCCTTTTTGGTTGAGAAGGGAATAGACAGTATGTCACTTAATCCTGACGTGGTTGTAAAAACGATTGTTGCCGTCGCAAAGCAAGAGAAAAAAAGTAAGTAGTATGGCAACACGAATCGCCTTCTTTGACCTAGAGGGATGGGAAGATGAGGAAATTAAACAGCGTTTTTCCGATGCTGATCTGTTTCTCTCTCGAGAGACATTAAACGACGCAGCAGCACCAGCTCGTACCGATGCCGAAGTAATTTCCGTATTTGTCCGTTCGCGGATAACAGCACAGGTGCTTGAAAAGTTTCCAAACTTAAAATTGATTGTGACACGGTCAACAGGCTACGATCACGTTGACGCGGCGGCCTGCAGAGAGCGCAATGTCACCGTCGCGTACGTTCCTGGCTATGGCGACAACACTGTTGCCGAGTATGCGTTTGGACTACTGCTGGCACTTTCACGAAAAGTGTACGAGGCCGTTGATCGACTGAAAGAGGGTGGTCCTTTTTCACCAGACGGATTACGTGGCTTTGATTTAAAAGGAAAAGTTATCGGTGTTGTCGGTACGGGGAGAATAGGCAGAGAAGCCATTTCGATTGCTAAAGGCTTTGGTATGCAGGTCGTGGCGTATGATCCTTTTCCAGATGAAAAAATTACAGCCACGCTCGGTTTTACCTATGCTAGTCTCGAGTCGCTCCTGGCGACTGCTGATGTTGTAACACTTCATGCGCCATATATGCCCGAAACACATCACCTTTTGAATGCGGCTCGTATTGCATTGATGAAACCAAGCGCTGTTATTATTAATACCGCCCGTGGCGGCCTTATTGATACAACGGCTTTATTTGCGGCTTTAACCGAGAAGCGTTTAGGGGGTGCGGCGTTGGATGTTTTAGAGGCTGAGGGCGACATCAGCGATGAGGCCGCACTTATGCGACATGCTGATGCGACGCTGGAAGAATATAAAGTAGCTCTTGAGAATCAATCGCTCATGCGCATGTCAAACGTACTCATCAGTCCTCACAACGCTTTCAACACCATTGAGGCCATGCGGCGGATTTTGGAAACAACCTATACAGATATTGAGCAGTTTCTTCAGGGTAAGCCAATCAACATCATTCCCTCATGAAGATACTTGGGTTGACCGTTCGCTCAGAATTCGATTCGCGTGGCGAAGAAACGATCGCCGTGAGCGTTGTTGATGGCGAGAAGCATGTATCGGAAGCGTTTGTTCCTGCTGGTAAAAGTCGCGGCAGCGGCGAGGCAAGTGTTTTTTCACTCATTGACGCCAAGCGTTCCGTAACAGCACTGCAGCAGTCGCTGACGGGAAAATCATTTCAATCAATCAGTGAATTCGATTCGGTATTACTTGGTGTTGACGGTACTCAAGACAAAAATATTTTAGGGGGTAATGTGATGCTCGGTCTATCAACGGCCGTAGCTCGCGCGATTGCGACAACAGAAAAGCGTGAGTTGTGGGAACTCATGCGGAGTGAATTTTTTCCCCACGTGCAGGCTGTCCGCCCAAAAGTGTATGCCAACTTTATTAACGGCGGGGCGCACGCTGATAACGGTTTGGCCATTCAGGAGTACCACATTGTTGGTTCACCAATGACATCATACGAAGATTTGACAATTGAGCTCGTGCGATTTTATCGAGCTCTTGGTCTCGTTTTAGCAACGCAACCGGGTCCGGTACCTATTGGGGACGAGAGTGGTTATGCTACCCAGTTTTCTGATAGTTTACGACCGCTCAGTGTGCTTACACAGCTGCTCGCGGAAGCTGGGAGTGAGCGGTTTACTTTGGCAATTGATGCCGCTGCATCAAGCTTTTTTCGTGACGGCGTCTATGAAGTAGATGGTGACCAACTATCCACGAACGCTTTGGCCGAACTGTATGGTCGATTTTTGACTACCGCACCACTGCTCAAAAGTATCGAAGATCCTTTTGCCGAGCATGATGCTGATGGGTTTCGCGTTCTCCGAGACCGTCGTCCCGATTTGCAGGTAGTGGGGGATGATCTTACGGTCACAAACGCCGCCAAAATTGAAACGTTTGCCGCCAGCGGATGCATCAATGCCGTCATTATAAAACCAAATCAGGTTGGTACTGTGAGTGAGGCTTGTCAGGCTATTGTGGCAGCACGTCGGCATAAGGTGCAGGTAATCGTTTCGCATAGATCAGGAGAAACCGAAGACCCTTTTATTATCTCACTAGCAAAGGCGTGTGCGGCGGACGGGGTAAAAATTGGGGCACCAATGCATGAACGGATTTCAAAGTATAATGAGCTGATACGTCTGTTTGATGGTTTAACTTGACGACAGAAATGTCTTTGCTATCATTACTTTGTATGCAGAACAGTTTATACATCATGTCGCTGTCAATCGTCGTGAAGAACGTCGATTGTATTGTCGTGCTTAAGGACGGCGCTGTGGTGTAGGGGAAAGAACATTCAACAAACCCGAAACCACTCCGCCACAAGCGGGGTGGTTTCTTTATATCTGGAAACAGAAGGAGAAGTAACATGAAGAACGATGTGGTAGTTGAGGAGCAGGCTGATGCCTCGAAAGCGGTAGTGACCGGACCTTTCGGCGGGGGGTTTCAGTACCTACTGGCTTGCGACTTTCCTCCGGTGGACCACCGGCGGACCTATGGTCAGTATCGTCCTGACCAATTCGGGGATTGAGTCATGAAACGGTTTTTGTTGATCGAGGCATCCATTGACGAATTCGGGCAGCTCAGCCCAGAGTTCGTTCAGGATTGCGTCGATGGGTGGGGTAGCGGCGCAATCCAAATCCTGGTTGTCAGGCTTCAGGTTGAAGCTCGAAAACGTCGTGGCAACTTGGGGCTTGAAAAGATCGGCATCATCTACCGTAACTTTGCCCGTTTGCGACTTCTCGCAAGCCTGCGACGGCGAGCCGAAACGGGTGTTTCTTAGTAACGCAACCAAGAGGAGGTGTCACTCTAAACAAAGGCTTAGGGGTCGGTTTCGCAACGCGAACCGACCCCTTACTCGTGTTATACTTTTTTTATGGAAGAAATCCTAGCGGATTTAAATGATGCCCAAAAAGCCGCGGTAACGCACCCCTCTGGCCCGCAGCTTGTGCTGGCTGGGGCGGGTACTGGTAAAACAACGGTTATCACTCGGCGTTTGGCGTGGCTTATTCGTGAAGGCCAGGCAAAAACATCTGAAGTTTTGGCACTCACGTTCACCGATAAGGCGGCCGGAGAACTTGAGGAACGACTGGATAAACTTTTACCGTACGGCTATACCGACCTTTGGGTGTCAACGTTTCATGCGTTTGGTCAGCGACTCCTCGAGCGTCACGGTCTTGATATTGGCTTGCCACATTCATTTAAAGTGCTCTCTGAGACAGAGCAGTGGCTCTTGGTACGTCAAAATCTGGACCGCTTTGCTTTGTCGTATTACCGACCATTGGGTAACCCGACAAAGTTTATTCATGCGTTGGTACGGCACTTTTCAAGAATGAAAGATGAAGGTGTCCTGCCGTCTCAGTATGCTACGTATGCCGAGGATCTGCGGCTTGACAGTGACCAAGTGATTACTCGCCGCGCAAAACGAAAGAAATCTGTACCAGACGTTGACGAAGCAGCGCGACTAGAGGAAGTGGCTCATGCGTATACGGTGTATCAAACGTTACTGCGAGAGCAGAGCGCCCTTGATTTTGGCGATCTAATTTTGGAAGCAGTGCGGCTGCTTGAAACACGGCCAGATTTGCTAGCCTCATATCGTGCCATGTTTCGTCACGTACTCGTTGACGAGTTTCAAGATACAAACGCATCACAGTACCGTTTAGTGAAGTTATTGGCTGCCCCAAATAATAATCTCACCGTGGTGGGTGACGATGATCAAGCCATTTATCGTTTCCGTGGTGCGGCTATGAGTAATATTCTTCAATTCAGAAAAGAATACCCAACGGCAGTAACAACGGTATTGACCAAAAATTATCGTTCTAACCAAACAATTCTTGATGCTGCATATGCGTTTATTCAGCACAATAATCCAAATCGATTAGAGACTACTTTGACGGCTACTGACGGAGCACAGTTGTCGAAACAGCTACAGGCGGCTCGACCTGAAATTGGTGTTATTCGTCATCGCGCTGGTCAAACTGACCGTGACGAGCAAGAACTTATTATTCGGGATATTCGGGCGTTTAATGCTGGTGGTTCAGCGTGGGGGAGCATGGCTATTCTGGCTCGGTCAAACGAAGTGGCGAATGATTTTGCTGCCGCACTCGCTGCCGCTCATGTGCCACATCAATCGCACACGGCACGTGGTTTATATCGAACACCCTCGACCGTCGACGCACTTTCCTATTTAAAACTTCTTGATAATTACCATGAGAGTGTTTGTCTGTGGCGGGTGCTACTTCTGCCGTGCCTCGGTATGCCGCACGTGGACGCAGTAGCGGTTTCTCATTACAGCACTCGTAAATCGCTCTCTCTCTTTGAAGGCCTGCAAGACGTACGAGTTATTCCGAATATTAGTAAGGAGGGTTTACGCGTCGGGCAGCGAGTGCTTGACCTCATCGCAACGCACGCTGCGATGGCCAGAACGCGTCGGCCAAGCGAAGTTTTTGTTAGTGCATTTACCGACCTTGGCTATACTACGGCGGTTGAAAAAGAGGGGGACGCGATTGCTCGGCAAACATTTAGTCACCTCAATCAGTTTTACGAGCGAATACGACGGTGGGAGGCAACCCAAGACGACCCACGTTTGCGTGAATTTTTAGAGGTAGTTCGTTTTGAGGCCGACGCAGGAGAAACCGGCCCGTTGGCCTTTGATCCTGAAATTGGTCCTGATGCCGTTCAGGTGATGACCGTGCACGCTGCCAAGGGTCTTGAGTTTGACCATGTGTTTATCGTTGGGCTCGTTGACCGGCGTTTTCCTGCAATTTCGCGCCCTGACCCGGTTCCCTTGCCGAAGGCGCTCCTTCATCTGACGACACAAGAAACAGGTGATAGTCATGTAGAAGAAGAACGTCGACTTTTTTATGTAGCGCTTACCAGAGCACGGCATACCGTAACCGTGTCCTCGTTTACAGATTTTGGTGGTGCGCGAGCCAAGAAGCCGTCTCGTTTTTTGTTGGAACTTGGCGTGCCCCTCGCCGAACCAGAAAGCGTGGCTGTCTCGCCGTTTGCGACAGGGAGAAATGACGTAACAACGCCACCGCCATATCTTTTTCCCGAACCAGTGCAAGAACATTTTAGCTATAGTGCGCTGAAAGCATTTGAAACATGCCCGCTGCAGTATCGGTATGCTCACGTGCTACGAGTACCAACGTGGGGTCGACACACGTTTAGTTTTGGAAAATCTTTACATGCCACATTGGAGTTATTTTTTCAGGACGTAGCAGGCAGACAACAAAAGATACAGGCCGGGCTTTTTACTGGTGAAAAGCCGGCGTCCGTTACTGTGCCGTCACTCTCAGAGCTGCTCAAGCTCTATGAAGAAGCATGGATTGATGAATGGTATCCAGATAAAAAAATACGAAACGAGTACTATGCACAAGGACGACGTATGCTTCGCGCTTTCTATGCACGGCATCAAGCATCATGGCCAAACGTGCGAGCTGTTGAGCAACCATTCACCCTTCACCTAGATCAGTTTACGGTTCGGGGGAAAATTGACCGTATTGATGAGGTCGATGGCGGCATCGCTATCGTTGATTACAAGACGGGCAAAGTACCGTCAGAAAAAAACGTTGACCGTAATCAGCTGCTGATATATCAACTAGCAGCAGAACGGTTATGGAACGAACGGCCGATGCAATTAACGTTTTATTACTTAGAGACCGGTGAAACTATTTCCTTTCGAGCGACGCCTGGCGAAGTTGCGACTATAGAAGATACGTTACGAACGACCATTGCGGCGGTTCAACGTGGCTCGTTCCCTGCCACACCCTCGCAGCCGGTGTGTCGACAGTGTGATTTTCGTACTATTTGTCCATTTTCAAAAGCATAATATGTGGCAACCATTTGGAGAACTAATTGATCACGCCATGAATAGGGCCGGGGTAAAACGAACGGTGTCAGCGGCGGTTGTTGTTGACGCGGCGCAGCAGCTTATTCTTCAGGTTGTACCTGAGCTCCGTCCAACCGACTTTCAGGTGGTTTCATTCAAAGGCGGAACCATTACTATTACCGTGGCTAGCGCCATTGTGGCGAGTGAACTAGGCATACGAACAGAAGCGCTGCTTGATGCTCTCCGGCACGAGTTGCCAGAGAGCGGCATTATGCGTTTGTTGTTTCGTCCTATGAGCGCTGTCGATCGTACTGGTTTCCGTTGAGCTTCGCCACTCCTTCTGGTATGGTACATAGATACTTATGACTTTACGTCGCTACGCAGCATTGATGGGTTTCGGAACCATCCTGACCTGGTCGGCCTGGGTGCTGGTGCTTTCCCAGTTCGAGCCGAATAGTGCGGGTTGGCTTGGTTTTACAATGTTTTACGCTTCACTCTACTTGGCACTTGTTGGTACGTTTTCGCTTTTGGGATTAACGTTGCGAAGAATCATAAACCCGACTGAGTTGCCCTACCGGCACGTGGCCACGGCGTTTCGGCAGTCTTTTTCGTTCGCTTTTCTGGTTGTGGTAGCACTTTTTTTGCAGAGTCGAACGCTGCTTACTTGGTGGAACACCTTGTTTTTAGTAACAGCACTTACCTTTCTCGAGTTTGCTATTCTGGCAGTTCGGCGGCCGCAGCTATGAACAGTGTTTCTGAATTACTTAGTGCGGCTAGTCGTGAAATTGCTGCCGCGGGAACTGCCGAGGCCCTCGAAGCAGTCCGTCTGCAGTATCTGGGCCGAAAGGGTTTACTCACAGCAATTTTACGAACGCTGAAAGATTTGTCGGACGAGGAACGTCGGACTGTTGGTGCCTCAGCGAATGAAGCGCGCGAGCGAATAGAGTCGTTACTTAGTGAGCGGCAAGAAGTGGTTGCTCCAACCGTTGCGTGGTTCGACACAACAGTACCCGGTTCATCTCGCACCGTGGGGCATTTGCATCTGGTGACCGAAGCCATTCAGGACATTACGCAAATTTTTAGTGAGCTAGGATTTACGCGCGTACGACATCCAGAGGTGGAAAGTGATTGGTACGCTTTCGAGGCACTCAATATGCCGCCCGATCATCCAGCAAGAGATGAGTGGGAGACATTTTTTATGGCGCACGAGGCTCGTGGTGGTGAGCGATTTATATTAACGCCACACGCTACCTCTGGAACTGCGCGGGCAATTTCCACGGGACCGGTTCCTATTCGAGCGATTAACATTCAAAAGTGTTATCGAAGACAATCTGACGTGTCGCATACACCAATGTTCCATCAGTTTGACGGTGTGTATGTTGCTGAGGGAGTAACCGTTGGGCATCTTAAGGGAGTGCTGGAGTATTTTGTAAAAGCGTATTTTGGGCAGGATCGAGAAGTTCGACTGCGGCCGTTCCATTTTCGTTTTACCGAGCCCAGCTTCGAGGTAGATATTAGTTGTGGTGTTTGTAACGGCAAAGGGTGCCGATTATGCAAACAGGGTTGGGTAGAGCTCGGTGGCGCTGGTATGTTGCACCCAAATGTTTTGCGGGCAGCGAAGCTAAATCCAAATAAAGTAAGTGGCCTAGCCTTTGGTTGGGGGGTAGAGCGAACGCTGCTCATGCGCCAGGGACTTGGCATTCCAGATTTACGGTTGCTGTATGAGAATGACATTCGGTTTCTCAATCAATTTTAACTATGCAATTCCGACTTCCTATTGATTGGTTACGCTCGGTAATTTCTGTGAAGGAATCACCGAGTGAGTTGGCGGCATTACTGTCGGTTCACGGTCCTTCTGTCGATCGGATTATTTCTACGCAACACGAATTTACAAAAGTTATTATTGGCCACATACGCAGCATTGCGCCGCATCCGGATGCTGATCGTCTTCAGGTGGCAGAAGTCGAAATAGGGAAAGGAAAAATTGCTGAAATTGTGTGTGGGGCACCAAACATTGCTGTTGGGCAGAAAGTACCTGTTGCGCTTCCTGGGGCAACGTTACCCGGTGGCATGGTGATAGAGCGGCGTGCTGTGCGGGGTGTTGTGTCTGAGGGCATGCTGTGTTCGGCTCGAGAACTTGGCATTCACGATGATCATGTAGGGATTTTAATACTTAGCGCCGCAGCAATGGTCGGCAAATCGCTGACCGCCGAAGGAATCGAGAAAGATACTATTTTAGATATTGAACCAACCACCAATCGACCTGACGTGGCGTCTGTCATTGGCGTGGCGCGTGAATTGGCGGCCATTACGAATCGTCCACTTCGCTGGCGAGCGCCAAAACCATTAGTCACTGGCAAACGTTCTGGAGTAACCATTCAGATTGAAGACAAGGCGGGTTGTAAAAGGTTTATGGCGGTTTGCCTTAATAACGTTTCTGTTGGGCCGTCACCTTGGTGGCTGCAGGAACGATTGGTGCGCGCCGGTCTACGGCCTATTAACAATATTGTTGATGTCACTAATTACGTCATGCTCGAATTAGGGCACCCCCTACACGTTTTTGATGCTGCCGTTACCGGGTCCACGTTGATTGTTCGTCGGGCAAAGAAGAACGAGTCATTTCTTGCGCTTGATGGAAAGACGTATCAGTTGACCGCTCAAGATCTTGTTGTGGCAAATGAAGTTCGCGCACTGTCATTGGCCGGCGTCATGGGTGGGTCGGAGAGTGGCATCAAATCGGACACCGTGGACGTTATTTTAGAAGCAGCTACCTGGGAGCCGGTTGGCGTCCGACGAACGAGTCGGCAGCACCAACTATCTTCAGATGCGCAAAAACTTTTTGAGAAAGGACTTTCTTCTGAAGCGCCACCACTGGCTTTAGCACGGGCGGCGCAGCTTATCCAAGAGTTAGCCGGAGGTACCATTACTGTGGCGGCTGATTGGCGGCAGAAGACCTACCAATCTCGCTCCATAACGGTTACGACAGCTGCAGTGAGTCGGTTGCTTGGCATAGCACTTCCCATCGTTGTTATTCGTCGATACCTAACGCAACTGGGATTTACTGTTCGGGGCAATGGTCAAGTGCTTTCAGTGACGGTGCCGTATTGGCGTGATGGCGACGTTGTCGCGGCGGAAGACATTATTGAGGAAATCGCACGACTGCATGGCTACGATAAATTTAGTAGTCTGGTTCCAACGCCAGACGTAATGACCCGAGCGGACGGTCAAGTTTTTCAAAGAGAGCATGCGCTAAAGCAGTCATTAGTCGCACTGGGTTATACTGAAATTTATTCTTACGCACTCGTTAGTGAAGCGTTAGTCCGTGCTGCTGGTGAACAGCCGTTGCATGCTCTGGCGGTTGCAAATCCATTGAACAGTGACCTCACCTATTTACGTCCGAATCTATTACCCTCGCTACTAACCGTGCTGGAACGTAATGCGGCCTTTAGCGCATCACTACGACTGTTTGAGATGGCGAAGATTTATCTTCCCGGCAGCGGCAAAAAGGGGATTGATGCCTACCGCACTGAGTCATTGCGGTGTGCGGCTGTTCTGGTCGATACTGCACGCTCACCACAGGAACTCTTTCAGGAGGCGAAAGGTGTTCTTGAAAGTCTCGTACATGAGGCGGGTTTGCCGCTGGAGGATGCTCAATGGCAGAACGGCGCTCCAGACCCATTTTTGGGAAGTCGCAGTGTTACCCTTCGGATAGCGGATCGTACTGTTGGGTCAGTGGGCATTCTTGACTCGGCGTTTACTAAAATAGTTGGTTTATCTGGAACAGTAGCCGCGGTAGATGCTGACGCCACATTTTTGAGTGCTACTGTTGCGAGGCGGCCGTACCAAGCAATCGCAAAATTCCCTGTGGTGAAACGTGACATTAGTCTTGTTGTACCTCAAAACGTTCGCTATACTGACGTTGTTGCCGCTATGCAGAAGGCTTCACCGTTACTCGTTAGTATTGATCTTTTTGATACGTACACTGGTCTTCAAATTGGCGAAGGTATGACGAGTTATAGTCTACATCTTACGTTTCGAGCTGCCGACAGAACACTTAGTGTCGACGAGGTCGCCGGAGCATGGTCGGCACTTGAGACAGCACTTAGTAATAGTAACGTTACGATTCGTTCGTAAATATGCTTTACACCAGTCAAGATCTCTTATTCGTTATCCTGGCGTTTTGTGCGCTTTGGTTAACTATATTACTTTCCTGGTCCCTTTATTACGTCGCGCTACTACTGCGTGGAGTTCATCAAACCTTCGAGGGCGCCCGTCAGCGTCTGCAAGCCGTTGATCGTTTTTTGAAATTAGTGAGCGAGAAGCTTGAGCATACCAGTGCGTCACTGCGCATACTGGTCGAAGGTGTCGGTTCGCTCGTCGGCTATTTGATTGAGCGAAAAACGGCCAAAGGGAGCGCACGGAGGAAGCCGCGTGATTAATGTGCGGTCAACGGCACTGTTCTTCAAGCCCCGCTATGCGGGGTTTGTTGCGTAAATGATATGCGGTTCGTTCATCTCCATACACACAGTCACTACAGCTTGCTCGATGGGCTACCAAAAATTCCTGATTTGGTAGCGCGCACCGCTGAACTCGGCATGGATGCGGTGGCATTAACCGATCACGGAGTGCTCTACGGCGTCATTGAATTTTATAAAGCTGCCTTGTCATTAGGCATCCGTCCGATAATTGGACTTGAAACCTATGTGGCCCCGAATCGACTTTTTGAAAAGCGTCCAAAGATTGACGATAGTCCGTTTCATCTCACACTGCTCACTGAAACAAATGAAGGATATCGAAATTTATTAAAATTGAGTACCGTCGCGCAGCTTGATGGTTTCTACTACCGTCCACGAGTGGATAAGCAATTACTGGAACGTCACGCTCGTGGTCTTATCGCACTGTCGGGCTGTTTGGGCGGCGAAGTTGCCCAAGCGTTATTGAAAGATGATTATGATGCAGCTCGCGCAGTTGCGCGACAGTATCGCGATATTTTTGGTGAACAAAACTATTTTCTTGAAATTCAACAACACCCAAATTTACCAGAACAAGCCAAGGCAAATAAGGGTCTTATTACTTTGGCGGAAGAGCTTGGTATACCGCTCGTGGCAACGAAAGACAGTCATTACCTCACGCTCGACGACGCAGAGGCACAGGACGCCTTGGTGTGCGTTCAGACCGGACGACTTTTGACTGATACCAATAGGCTGAACATGCGAGATACGGATTTGCATTTTGCGAGTCCGGCTGAAATGGAAAAATTATTTGCCGCCTTGCCAGAGGCAGTTAGTAAGACAGCGGAAATAGCTGACCGGTGCAACGTCAACATTGAGCTCGGGAAGTGGATTTTTCCAGGCATAGAAATTCCAAATAGTAGAACGCCAGACGAGCACTTAGAAGTAGCAGCGCAGAGTGGTCTAAAAGAACGAGTGGGGGAGTTAACGGAAGAAGCAAAAGAGCGCTTAACCTACGAGCTCGACATTATTAAAACGAAAGGGTACGCAACATACTTTTTAGTGATGGCTGATCTCACCACCTGGACAAGAAAGCAACGCATTATCACAACAACTCGTGGTTCGGCCGCTGGCTCGTTAGTGGCTTACTCACTGGGGATTACTACGGTGAATCCTTTAACGTACGATTTGCCGTTCGAGCGGTTTCTTAATCCGTTCCGTCCAACACCGCCAGATATTGATCTTGATATTGCTGATAACCGTCGTGATGAGGCTATTCAGTACGTCAAAGAGCGTTATGGAGAGGACCATGTGGCACAAATTGTTACGTTTGGAACAATGCAAGCGAGAGCGGCTGTTCGTGACATTGGCCGAGTGTTGGGTTATTCGTATGCGCTTTGTGATAGGGTTGCCAAAATGGTGCCACTCGGATCGCAAGGTTTCCACATGACCATTGATCGGGCCATCGAGATGGAGTCAGATTTAAAGTTACTTGCGAAAGATGATCCACAAGTCGGGCGTCTTTTGGCGCTTGCAAAAAAAGTTGAAGGCTGCGTGCGACATGCCTCAGTGCATGCGGCCGGCGTCGTTATCACGCCACAGCCTTTGGTAGAGTATCTGCCTCTACAGCGGGAGTCTGGCGGCGAGAAGGTTATCACACAGTATGAAATGCACGCCGTAGAAGATATTGGTGTTCTAAAAATGGATTTTTTGGGAATTAGAAACCTGGCAATTCTCGATAGGGCACTACATCTCATTGAGGATATTCATGGCACCCGTATAGATTTGGACGAGTTGCCGCTTGATGACAAGAAGACCTATGCGCTACTTGCCCGTGGCGAAACCATTGGCCTTTTTCAATTGGGTGGCTCTGGCATGACGCGCTACTTAAAAGAATTGCGCCCGACAACTATCCACGACATCATGGCCATGGTGGCGCTGTTCCGACCTGGTCCGATGAATAATATTCCGCACTACATTGAACGAAAACATAACCCGAAATTAATCTCATATCTCCATCCTAAGTTGAAGCCGATTCTTGAGCGCTCCTTTGGTATCCTGACGTATCAAGATGACGTCCTGCTGATTGCTATTCATATTGCTGGTTATACGTGGGAAGAGGCGGATAAACTTCGTCGGGCAATCGGTAAAAAAATTCCGGAAGAGATGGAAGCGCAGCGAGAAAAATTTTTGCGGGGCTGTGTAGATAAAGGGGGTATTCCGGGGCCACTCGCCGAAGAACTCTGGAAGTTAATCGAACCATTTGCCGCCTATGGTTTCAACAAATCTCATGCAGCGAGTTACGGTATTGTTGCCTACCAGACTGCCTATTTGAAAGCGAACTACCCGAGCTTGTATATGACAGCGGTGCTGCAGGCTGAGAGTGGCAACATGGATAAAATAGGTGAAATCGTGGAAGAATGTCGTCGCATGGGGATAGACGTATTACCACCGAGCATCAATGAAAGTGATGAAAACTTTACTCGTCTGGACGACAAACACATTCGTTTTGGTTTGATGGCCATCAAGAATGTGGGGGAAGAAGTGGCGACGGCAGTAATAACTGAGCGACGTGCCAATGGCGCATTTACTTCACTCGAAGATTTTTTGCGACGTTTGCAAACTAAAAACTTCAATAAACGTTTTCTAGAGAGTGCTATTCGTGCCGGTTGCTTGGATGATTTTGGGGAACGAGGACAACTTATTGAAAGTGTGGAGGCGCTACTGAAGTATAATCGAGCGGCTGGCGAAGCTGTGGGCAATCAGCAAGCGGCCTTATTTGGCGATGTCGCCATGTTCACGGCAGCCCTTGCCTTAGCACCCGCCCCACCAATCGATCGTGCCCAGCGCTTGGCCTGGGAGCGCGAATTGCTGGGGTTATACGTTACGGAGCATCCTCTGGCGCAGTTTGACGGGCTGTCTACAATAAACGTACCGTTTAAAGAATTGACGTTGTACAGTGCCAACGACATTATTGTCGTCGCTGGGGTTGTTGATAGTGTCCGAAAAATTATGACGAAAGCTGGGGAGCCCATGTGCTTCGTTCGTATGTCTGACGTCAGTGGTTCGGCAGAGCTCATTGTTTTTCCTGGGACATTCAAGAAAACTGCTGAGCATTGGGTGGAGGGTACGGTGCTGCTCGTTGGTGGTAAGGTTTCACGGCGAGAAGGGGAGGTACAAATATTGGCAGACACCGTTGAGGCGTTAGTGGTTGAGCGTTTTCCCGATACACTTCGCCGTTGGCAGAAATTACGCTTTCGTCGACGGCAAGCAGAGCCAGCTGCTAGTGGTGATTTTTCAGCTGTGCTAGAATAAAAAAATATGGAAGAATTTCTGCCCGATCGTACCCGCGCATTGCGCAATATTGCTATTACGTTTGTGTTGCTAACTGTTGTGCTGCTCGGTTTTGTGGTGTACACGGCGTTGTCCCGTGCTCGCATTCAAGTCACGCTAACACCAATTCAAAAAGATGTGTCTTTCCAGATTCCCCTACAAGAAAACGTAATAGGGGCTGCTGTTCCGAGTGGTTCGGTTGCTGCCACGTTCTTTGAATCAACAGCGACGATGTCTGACACGTTTACTGTTTCGACTCCCACACAGTTGAGTGAATACGCCGGTGGGGTTGTAAATATTCATAACGAAGCGAATCGCGATCAGCCGCTCGTGGCAACAACTCGGTTCCTGGGGCCAAGTGGCGAACTCTTTCGTTTAGTGGAAGCGGTTCGGGTACCCGCCGGTGGTGAGGTAAAGGCCGTGGTTAAAGCCGACAGTTTGGGTGAGCAGTTTTTACTTGGTGCCAGTCGTTTTACTATCCCGGGTCTTGCTGACACGCTACAGTCGCAGATATATGCGACGTCTGACGTTGCAATGGTGTTAGGTGGCGCAGATGAGCAGGTTGTTACTGAACAAGATATTGAGAATGCACGGCAGACGTTACTGCAACGCATCAGGCAGCAAACGAAAGACGAGCTGATGAGCAGTGTCGCTGAGGGGGACTTGGCTGAGCAAGATTACGTTACCGTGGTGACGCAGGAGACCGTATCAGAAAAGCCTGGTGCGAAGGCTCGTTCGTTCTCGGTATCCCTTGAAACTCGGATTACGGCGGTAGCGTTTAAAAAAGAATTTTTGGATGCACTCATTATTACTCAGGCGGGAGGCAACGTAACAATAGTTCCGGACAGTCGAAAGTATGAAATTGAGTCGTTTGACGCCGTAAAACGATCAGCCACGCTGACCGGTCAGGCGCAAGTTGAAGCAGGCATTGATCGTGGTAGTTCAATATTTTCACCAGTAAATTTTGTGGGTGCGACTCCGAAGGAAATTCAGGAGTTCTTGCAAAATTTTGAGGGTGTGGCTAATGTCGCCGTGTCCGTTTCGCCCTACTGGCAACGTCAGCTACCGCGATTACCAAGTCGCATCCACGTCGAATTTCGCTAGTTGACCATTCTTAATTCCCTGGTTACACTTTTGTTGCTAGCGATTGATGGCGCTACCAACGCCGTGTTCCCCCGTATTGGGCTAAGCTGGCAGACAATTTCTAAGTGTCCGCCTACAGTATGGCGGAAATTTGGGTGGAACCCTCCGACTACTCGGAGCCCAAGGTCACGAACAGTGATGTTGGGTTTTTCTTTTTTAGATTATGGAAAAAGTACATACACTTGAAGAGTTACAAGCGCTCCGCCACTCGTTGGCACATCTTTTGGGTGCGTCACTTCTAGAACTTTATCCTGGTACAAAGCTGGCCATTGGCCCAGCTGTTGAGCATGGTTTTTACTACGATGCTTTTGTACCAGGCGGGGTGAGCGAAGATGATTTAGAGAAGATTGAAGCCACCATGCGACACTTGCTCGGCACGTGGTCGACGTTTACGCACGAGGAGGTAACACCTGAAGCGGCCCGTGCTCGTTTCCTGGGTAACCCATATAAGCTCGAGCTTATAGATGAAATTACCAGTCGGGGTGAACCGATTACGCTATATACCTCAGGAACATTTACTGATTTGTGTCGAGGTGGCCACGTTGACGATGCATCAACGATTCATCCAGATTCTTTTTCTTTAAGTAAGGTCGCTGGTGCGTACTGGCGAGGGGATGAAAAAAATGATCAATTGACGAGGATTTATGGCTTGGCGTTTATGACGCCGCAAGAGCTAGAAGCACACCAAACAATGTTGGCAGAGGCCGAGAAGCGGGACCACCGACGGCTTGGACAAGAGCTTGAGCTGTTTTTCTTTCACGAGACAGCACCAGGGATGCCTTACTGGTTGCCGAAAGGCACAACGCTTTATAATGAACTTATCAACTTTTGGCGAGAAGAGCATCGACAGCGCGGGTATCAAGAGATTGTTTCTCCAATCTTGAATAAGCGGGAACTGTACGAAACTTCAGGGCATTACGAGCATTACTGGCCCGATATGTTTGTGGCAAAGACAAAGGATGGTGAAGAGTACGGTATTAAGGCAATGAATTGCCCAAATGCCATGGTAGTTTTTGGCTCACGCGGCCGAAGCTATCGGGATTTGCCGCTTCGTTTATCTGACACTGATACACTGCATCGAAATGAGCTTTCCGGTACCTTAAATGGGTTACTGCGGGTACGAGAGTTCCGTCAAGATGACGCGCATATTTTTGTAACTGAAGAACAAATCGCATCTGAATATAGAGCCGTTTTTTCGATTGTAGAGCGATTCTATACCATCTTCGGTCTCAACTATTCCTTTCGACTTGGTACACGCCCAGAGAAATTCATGGGAGACATTGAGACGTGGAATCAAGCGGAGGCAGTGTTGCAAGAAATTTTGAAAGAAAGTGGTAAGCCGTTTGTTATACAGGACGGCGATGGTGCTTTCTATGGCCCAAAGATAGACATCCTTATGAAGGATGCAATTGGTCGAGAGTGGCAGATGGGAACGATTCAGCTCGATTTTCAACAACCACGTCGTTTCAATTTACACTACACTGATGCTTCGGGGGAAAAGAAAACGCCCGTAGCAATTCATCGCGTTGTGTACGGTTCGTTGGAGCGTTTCGTTGGTATCATCATCGAACATTTTGCTGGCGCCTTTCCAGTGTGGCTTTCCCCAGTACAGGTTGCCGTGCTGTCAGTTAGTGAAACGCATCTTGAAGCGTGTCGTTCATTAGTTGAGATACTCGAGGCGGTTGGTATTCGGGTAGCACTAGACGCAAGTGGGGATACGGTCGGCAACAAGATTCGACGGTCAGTTGCCGAAAAAATGCCCTACGCACTTGTCATTGGTGACAAGGAAGCACCCGTAAGCGGCACGTGGGATAGCAGCACGATGTTGTCAGTTCGCGTACGCGGCTCAAGAGAGTTACTACAAATCACCTTAGCCGACTTTCAGAAAAGACTAGCGGATGAGATTAAAGAGCGTAAAGATGTAGCCGTTGACGTTGCGAAGCCAGTTTGATAGGGTAGACGAGAAGTATGCAATACCAATCCAGCAGCTACATCATTAGCATTATTATTAGCCAACCCGAAGAGGGTGGAAGGTTTGCGCTGTAGCTAAAGAGTATCTTGAGTTTCAACGCCAGCCCTTCACCGGGGCTGGTGTTTTGTATCCGTCGAAACGGCGAGATATTGGGGTGCGGGAATTGTTCCTTGCACATTCACAACTACGGTAGAGGAAAGGTGGTGAAATGAGAACCGTCGGTTTTAGTGAGCTTGGGAAAGTGGATTTGGTCGGGACAGGCGGTAACGCGGCAGTCGTCATTGCCGAGACCCTTATTGCGGGCACGTTCAATCGTGATGAGGCGGTGTCGCTTGGAATGTGGATGGCGCGCATGGAGCCGGGGTACGTGCCGCCTTTTATGGTGAAGAAGTATCGGGTGATTGAGGCGCATGAGCCCCCCGATGCTGGTGCTGTCACGGCAACTATCATGTTGCAATACGAAGGTGAAGACCATCATGTCGCCGGTGACGGAGACGGTCCCATCAATGCGCTGGACAACGCACTGCGCAAGGTGGTCGGCGCTTGCGTAAATGACCTCGTACTTGGTGACTACCACGTGGTGGTTCGGCGGGGCCAGGAGAGTGGTTCAGCGGTTCGCGTACAGGCATTTGTTGACTGGGAGTTCGGTGATTGGCACTTCCGGACCACAGGGGTGGCGACCAGCGTGGTGGAGGCAAGCTGGATAGCCATGGTCGACGCTTTCGAATTCATCATGGTTGCTGGAGTGAAGTTGCCGACAAGGTAACAAGGGGGGAGTGTGGCGGCGCGAGAGAAAGGGGACTCTCGCGCCGCACAGCCATTGATTTTTTCGTTTAGATGCGGTATACTAGTTACTGTTCGTAAAATAAAAGTAAGAAAAAATAAAAATGCGTGAGCTTTTGATGGGAACATGGCAAGTAGTAATGCCAGTTCTTGAGACAACTCCTTTGAAACAGTGGTGGCAATTTATTGATGCAAATTTCCTTTTCTTAACGTCATCTGCTACGTTGTTTGCCTCGTTAGTGCTCTGGGCGAATATTTAGGTTAGCAAATGGCCAGTGGCAAATAGCCAATATAAAAACTAATGAACCCCGAAAGGGGTTTTTTCAATGCTTGAGTAGATGCGGGGGTTAGGCTAGTATGGCGTGATGCATGAGAAAAAAGTTGTTGTAATTTTAGGGCCAACAGCGTCCGGAAAGTCGGCGTTGGCCGTTACCTTAGCCAAGTCTTTTGGTGGCGAACTTATTTCGGCTGATTCTCGACAGGTGTATAAAGGAATGCAGATTTTGACAGGCATCCTGCAGCCTCCCGCTGGCATAGTGCAGCATTTGGTTAATTTCGTTGAGCCTACTGAAACCTATAGTGTCAAAACATTCAAGCATGATGCGGAAGCGATTATAGCTGAAATCCATGAACATAAGGCGCTACCCATACTTGTTGGTGGTACGGCATTATACATTGATGCAGTGCTTGATAACTGGCAGATGCCGTCAGTGTCGCCTGATCCGGTACTGCGCCTTGAGCTTCAAGAAATCTACGCTCGTGAAGGTTTGGGAGCACTTGTTCGTCGACTTAGTAAAAAAGACCCAGCGGCGCTCACGGTGGTAGATGTTGTAAATCCGCGGAGAATTATGCGAGCGCTTGAGGTGGCTTACAGTTTAGGGAATTGGTCGGCTGTTGCTCGGGAAAAAAGTACGCCAAAGTACAATGTGCTCCGCATCGGAATCACGATCGACAGAGTGGAGCTGCGTAGAAAAATTGCAGCGCGAGTTTCAGAAATGTTTGCGGCGGGAGTAGTTGAAGAAACAAAAAGCTTGCTGCTGCGATATCCTTCGGCGTCGACTGTCATGACAAGCATAGGGTGTGACGCACTGATAGCGCATATTCATGGAATCATGACGCGCGAAGAGTGCGAAGAAAAAATAGTAACAAAAAGCTATCAGTATGCTAGGCGCCAGATGACGTGGTGGAAAAAAGATAAACGGATTCAGTGGACGAGTAGCGAAGAGTCAGCTATTGCACTCGTTCGAAAGTTTCTTTCGTAGTTGGGAGAAGGCCGATCATGGTGATCGGCCTTCATAGAGCGGCGTTGCCACTCCGGGGTTTTTGCGCAGGAGCACTGCGCCGTTCATAATGTGTCGCCTCACTTCGACCGATTCGGCGTAGTCGCCGTAGCGGACTGCGTTTTGGTCGTAGACGCTGGGTGCGTCCGCCATCATGACGAGGAGTGGCGTTGAGAGTTCGTACTTGGGTGCTCGAGGCATTGTGCGAGCAATGCGCACGAGTTCCTGAAGCAGTTCAGCGGCGTGTTTCGGGGGTGCGCTGAGCGTGCAGCAGTATGCCAGCTGTGCGAGTGTCTCGATGCAGACGCTACTGGTTGCCGTAGCTCGGAGCGCTTGAGTGTGAATGGCGCCGGCATCTTGCACCTCCTCAACAGCAGTGGTTGCTATTCTGAACTGTGTGCAGGGCAGCGACTCAGCAAACACCGGCGTGGTAATTGGCTCGCTAGCCGCGAATGCAGCTACTGCCGCGAGTTGAGCCTCGTTCGCCCGTGTGACGAAGTCAACGAGCGCAGCTATCACGAGCCAGCGGTCGCCTAGGCTTTTTTCGTTAAATGCGGCTTCGAATGGGCGATTGGTTGTCAAAGTGCTCATGGATTCTTTCCTCCGTTTTGCTTTTTTGGCCTAAAAAAAAGGCCCCAATTGGGGTCTTCTCTAGATCCTGTTGCTATTCCGCGAAATTTTGGGACGCTTAGCTATTCGCATACCTTGGCGTATGCTAGCAGGGGTTGCAACTGCGGTCAAGAACCAATCTGCGTTATTTTTCAGGTACCTGCTTTAGCCTCGGAGTGCCTTTTGGATGCGTTCAGCCAGGGCTTCCGGGTTTGCCTTACCTTTAGAGGCTTTCATGCCCTGGCCAACTAAAAATTGTAAAACGTTATCCTTTCCGTTTTTATACTCGTTGGCCGGTCCTTCGTTCGCATTGATGACTGACTGCACGGTTTGGTCTAAGGATGCGGTGTCGTTTGTTTGGCTGAGGTCTTTTTCAGCGAGGATAGTCTCAGGATCACTGCCCGTTAAAACCATTTCGCTTAATATGACCTGCCCGGCTGAACTATTTACTCTTCGTAAATAGATAAGTTTAAGAAAATCTGTAAATTGCCCTGGGGTTAGTTTTGCGGTTTTTAGTGTTAGGTTGTGTTCACGGAGGAGCTTAAAGAGTTCACTTGTCATCCAGCCACCGACGAGCTTACCAACTTTTGCTTTAGCGCCTGCCCAGATTTCTTCTTCAGTTCCAGAAACGTCGTCAAGCGTGGGTAACCAAGAACGTATGGAGACCGCCACGGTTTCTACAAACAGTGCCAGTTCAGCATCGCTACTCAGTAGCAGCGCGTCTTCAGCGCTTAACCCAAGGTCGGCCATGAATCGATGTCGTTTCGCCTGCGGTAATTCCGGCAGTGTTCGCCGTAAAGCCGCCACGTCAATGCCGTCGGCTATTGCTATTTCTCCCTCATCAAAGAGTGTGATTGGTGTGAGATCTGGGTCAGGGAAATAACGGTAGTCATGGGCGGATTCCTTGGTGCGCTGCGAATAGGTTTTTTGGCCAGCGTCGTCCCAGCCCCGCGTTTCTTGCAGCACGGTTCCACCACTGTTCAGAACTTCGGTTTGTCGCTTAATCTCGAATTCAATTGCTCGTTCGACTGCCCGGAAAGAGTTAAGATTTTTAACTTCCACTTTCGTGCCAAAGTTTTCTGGTTTCCATTCTTTTGTTTCGGCCATGAGTGAAATATTTGCCTCGCAACGCATTTGTCCTTTTTCCATGTCGGCATCAGAAACGTCCAGCGTTCGCAATAGCAATTGCAGTTCTTGGCAAAATCGTTTCGCTTCGGTTGATGAGCGAACAGCAGGTTCGGTCACGAGTTCCATGAGTGGTACGCTGGCTCGATTGAAATCAACGTAGGAGTAGTTCGCACCAGTTGGATGTTGCAGCTTTCCAGTGTCTTCTTCCAAGTGAATGCGGGTAATGGCAATATCGCGGTCGTTGGCTGATAATGTGCCACCAGCCACCAGCGGTTGGTCGTACTGACTAATTTGGTACCCCTTTGGTAGGTCGGGGTAGAAGTAGTTTTTACGATCAAACTTTGATACTGAAGCAATTTTGCCGCTTATCGCCAGCCCAACCTTTACCACCAGCTTAATTGCTTCGCGGTTAGCGACTGGTAGTGCGCCTGGATGAGCCAAGCAGACCGGGCAGACGTTAGTATTTGCTGGTACATCGAGACCGGCGCCATTTGGGCAACGGCAAAACATCTTACTGGCTGTTTTCAGCTCAGTGTGTACTTCCATGCCGATGACGGGGATAAGTTTGGACATATGTATTAAACAATGGTGCGGACAGTGTCCCAGATCTTCTCGTGAACCTCAAGAGGGGTGAGTAGCTGTTGTTTTTCTATGCAATTAATGACCGAGAAACCCGAGAACTGCTTTGCCATGGTCAAGAAGGTTTGTTCGGCGGCTTTAAGGTGCCCAAGGTCTGCTTCGTGAATATCACGTTTTCGTCGAATGTAGTCCCGTCGGCCCTTTCTGTCTACGAGCCGCTGCGCCATGGCGGCCGGTACGTGCAGCAGTATTGTTTTGTCGGGTCGTGGTAAGCCAAGTAAATCATGTTCAAGCCAGTCGAGCCAGCGAAAGAATTCCCTTCGCTTACTAGCGTTCGTAATTTTACCACCCTGGTGCCCCATATTGGCGCTGACATATCTATTTGAAACCACAATTTTTCCTGCCGCAAGTTCTCTAAGGAGCATGCGTTTTGCGTCGTATCGGTCAAGCGCATAGAAGAGTGAAGCAGCGTGCGGGTCAACGGTTGCCGCCGCACCATAGCGGCCGTTAAGATACTGCTCGACAAAATATGCAGATGGTAGCCCGTAGCGGGGGAAGTCGGCGATGGCAACCTTTTTGCCAGCGGCGCGAAGTCGCGTAACTAAAAGTTTTGTTTGCGTTGTTTTGCCGGTGCCATCGGTGCCATCGATGACAATAAGTCGGCCCTTAGCGTTTGAAGAAGTCGGCATCGTAGTCGGGTATAACAATTCGTAAATCTTCAACGAGTAGCGGGTGTCGGGCTTTGACGAGGTTGTACATATCTAAGACGATTGTTCTGTATGACATATGGCCACCCGGTTTGCTGCGTAATTCAATCATATGATAGAGCTCGCGTAAATTCATTTTGAAGAGCGTCCGTTTTTTACATGCGAGTGGTAAGAGGTAGTCAGCATCGACGCCAATGCGCTTCTTAAGTTCAGTATGGGTGTTTATGGCCATGGTAATCATTTCGTGGTACCGGTCGACAACACCAGCTTCTTCTAGCTCGAATGGCACCTCATAGCCATGCGCAGCGGTAAGTGGCTGGTGAATTTGAGTAGTCATGCGGTGGCGTTGTAAATCACGAAACGCCCCGTAATCCATGAGTGTGTCAAAAATGAACTGCCCGCCAATTTCGTATTCTCGCTTTGGTTGGTCGTGTACGCCTCGTTCGTTGGCCACTGCCCGTAACAAGGTAGCCTGCTGTTCTTGAGGTATGACCTGGACGAGTTTTAAGAGCTGCCGGTAGGGAAGTATTGTTTCTGGGTAGAGTAGCGTGGTTAAAAGCTCATCTTCGTAACTGTGCGGTTCAATATAGTCGACGCGTGGCACGGTGTCTGGAACACTGTTTGCCGTTAACGTAGTAGCGTATGCACGTAATAGTTCTTTGCTACGACTGTAGTAGGGTAGTGGGTCGGTATATTTAATTAAGGTCGGTGCCCCCTTAACCTGAAGTGAGGAGAGTTTTGTCAGTTCATTTGCCAATGCTTCACCTTTCTCTCCCATGGCGATGAGCTCATCAAGGTGCGGTTGTAATTTCTTCGTTTGTGGATTGTAGGCCGATTCAAGGGCGGCTTTCTGAATTGCTTCCCCAAGTTCGCGAATCTCTTGGTAGTCACTTCCTTTCAGCTTTGAAATAAGGTGCCGAAGTGAACGGGCGTTCATTATCATTCCGAAGTTCGTCAGCGTGGCTGTTGGTAGGAGATAACGAACAGCGTCAAGCGAGCGTGCTTTTAGCTTTGCTTCATAGATAGTTTCCGTTTTGTCTTCCGGTTTCTGAAAGCGCCCTCGTAGGTATGCGATAGCCGGACTAAGGAGCTCTTCATATGTAGCCAGCAGTTGCTGTATGGCTGTTTCGTACGTCGCGGCGTCACTCTCAGTCAAGTTTGTTGGGCGATGGTAGCGAGACGTATCAAAATCGACATAGCGGGTGGATTTTTCTTGGAACGAAGCCAGGCGAGTGTCTTCAATCGCTTTTGAAGCAATCATGGAAACGTTTTCACAGGCAATAGCAATAACTGCCATGTCAGCCACTGAGGCGTCTCCGTAACCGATGACCCATTTTTCATGGAATTCAGCAGACTTTTCTTCAGTGAGTTCGTCGATTGTATCGCGAATCGATTGTTTTGAACGGCTGTATTTAGCCATCGCCACAGCTAAGACCTCTGGTGGCAAACCGCTTATTGCGAATATGTCTCTGCTTGCTTGCGGCGCTTTTTCGTTCGGGATGTTGCTAGGCATGTGGTCAAGAAAAATATTTACTGAGACGAATCGCCGTGTCGGTATAGGTGGATCCGGCAGCCGCACCGTAGAGTTTGGTTGGTTTCTCTAGTACTCGCTCGAACATCATTTTACAGATTACTTGGCCATCTGTTAAACGGAAAGGAGCACTATGGGCTCGCACTTCTAATACAACAATATTTCCCTTCATGGTGCCGTCGGTGCCACAGCCAAATCCGGGGTCAAAAAATCCAGCATAGTGTGATCGTAGTTCGCCGGTAGAGGGGTCGTACGGCATGATTTCTGCCGCAAGATACGCCGGTATGCGCACTCGTTCTTTGGTGGCTAAAATATAGAATGAATTTGGTTCGAGAATTAACTCACCTGAAGTTTGACGCTCGATGGGGGTCCAGAATGCAGTGGCATCGTGTACACCGATGGCACTGAGGTCGAGTAGACGGTCGACGTAATGCTGTGCCTTATATCCAACGATGGCACTGCCTGTTAGGTCAACGGTAAAAGACAGTACGTTACCGCGGAGCCGAAGCTCTTCTGGTGGCAGTGGTTTTCCATTGACGTCCATAAGTATGCCGTCTTGCTTGTGGAACGCGAGTAACTCATCAGCAGTTGGAAGCACCTCCGAATTGTGTCGGAACCGAATTTGTGTCATGGCTAGCCCCGGCGCAACGCGAATGGCGAAGGTGAGAGGAATAATTTCTAGATATAAGGGTCCGGTGTACCCAGCAGGAATGAAGTCGTACTGTGGGTTGCGGTCTGTTAGAACACGAACAAATACATCCACCCGTCCGATGGAGCTTTTGGGGTTCGCCATGGCACCGATGTCATGAGGGAGACGGAGCTGCTCATTTAACTCGATGATGTACGGCGTATTCGTTTCAAGAATTGTTCCCGGGGTAATGGTAAATTCGTAGAGCGTTCGCTTTTTTAGTAGCTCGCTAACCGTCTCGTTTTCTTTGGGTAAAAAGCCAGATGAGATACGGTAGGCTTTACTGCCCAGCGTGCAGTCTAGCGACGCTGGTTGCACTTGTGCTTCAGTGATTGGCATTGTTCCCGTGATTGCCTTGTCAAGAAGCATCGATTGGATTTTTTGGTAGGGAAGTGCCATAGAGTTATAGTCCTAGTTTACGTGCGAGCAAGTCGACTTGGCGCTTAACGTCAGTTAGGGATCCGTTGGTGTCTATATGGAAGGCAGCATGGCTACTGGTTTTAGCAATGACGGCTGTTTCAGTTGCTAATTTTTCTTCAGCCAAAAAACGAGCATACGTGAGACTTCGTTCGTCAGCCGTTCTTCCTCGCCGTTCTACGCGTGCGAATCGTAACTTTACATCCGCATGCAGTGCCACAAGGTAGGCGCGCCGATTTTTTTGCCACGGTGTCCAGTCAGCTAGCGGTCGGATGTTATCAATGACGATGAGGCGTCGACTCTTTTTGGGCAATTGGTCAATGACAGCGGCAACCGCTATACCGATGGCAGCTTCGCCAAACGTCTTACGCAATGTTTGAGCCAAAATAATTTGATGTACTCTGGTTTGCCCTTGACCAATGCGGTGGAGAATATCACTGAGTATGTCCGGGCTAGAAACAACGGTAGCGCCGTAGTGATTTTTTAGATACTTTGCAACAGTACCTTTGCCAGACCCCTTAGCGCCAGCAAGACCAATAATGATTGGAGTCGACTTCTTTTCCATTGGAGAAGTGTACCAGATGCGCGGGTAGCAGAAAACCGGCCACGGGGGCCGGTTTTCTGGTGGAAAGACTGTTTGTATTACGCCAGGGTAATGTTGACACCAGGCCCCATGGTGGTCGTTAGTGTTGTTGCGATAATGTAGCCACCCTTCGCGCTAGCGGGCTTCGCTCGACGCAATGCTTCGAGGAAGGCATTGAAGTTTTCTACTAATTCAGACGTTGGTTGTGAGATTTTGCCGATAAGCTGATGAACATTGGCCGTGTCATCGTTTTTGAAAGCGATTTTACCGGCCTTCAGTTCCGTGACCGCTTTTCCAACGTTCTTTGTAACCGTTTCGTTTTTTGGCGAAGGCATGAGACCGCGAGGGCCAAGGATTTTGGCAATTGCGGCTAGTTGCGCCATTATGTCTGGCGTCGCAACAGCAACGTCGAAATCACACTTGCCGGTGGTGCGGATGGTGTCGATGAGGTCTTTGGCGCCAACAATGTCTGCGCCAGCTTGCTTGGCCGCCAATTCTGATTCACCTTCGGCGAAAACAGCCACTCGTTTCGTTTTTCCAGTGCTGTGCGGCAACGTTACCGTGCCACGAACCTGTTGGTCACCCTGTTTGGTGTCAACACTAAGTCGCACGTGAACTTCCACTGATTCAGTGAACTTGGCTTGGCCAAGTGTCTTCAAGAGCTCAATAGCTTCTGTTGGCTGATAAGGTCGTTTTTCAACCTTCTTTACGTTCTGCTGGTGTCGCTTGCCTTTTGTGGCCATAAAATAGAGGTTAGTGGTACAAACGTTCTAAATGAACTCCCACGATTAATGATTTGTTACTCGACGGTAATGCCCATTTGTCGGGCTGTGCCTTGAATAGTGTTCATGGCTGATTCAATACTGGTGGTATTGAGGTCGCTCATTTTCTTTTCAGCAATTTCTCTTAGTTGCGCCTTGCTAATCTTACCCACCTTCTCTTGCAGTGGCTTGCCAGAACCCTTCGCCACGCCGGCTGCTTTTTTGATTAACACCGAAGCAGGGGATGTCTTTAAGATGAAGGTGTAGGTTCGATCCTCGAAAACAGTAATTTCGACTGGGGTAACATCGTCACCGCGATCTTGGGTCGCTGCGTTAAATTTGGTACAGAATTCTTGGATGTTGACACCATGCTGACCAAGCGCCGGACCAACTGGTGGAGCGGGGTTGGCCTTACCAGCGGTGATTTGCAGCTTGATAATTGTCTTAATCTTCTTTGCCATAGTGATGTTAAATACGGGTGATTACACTTTTTGGATTTGGAGGAAGTCTAACTCGACGGGGGTTTCTCGGCCGAACATTGAAACGAGCACCCGTACTTTTCCACGAATATCGTCAACGCTGGCCACTTTTCCTTCAAAGTCTTTGAACGGCCCGTCGGTTATTTTTACCGCTGTATCGGGCGTAACGTCGATGGTATATTTTGGCTCTTCAATACCCATTCTCTTTTGTATTCCTTTCACCTCTTCTTCAGACAACGCGGTTGGCGTGGTGCCAGTACCAATAAACCCGGTGACGTTTGGTGTGTTACGAACAACGTACCAAGAATCATCTGTGACCATCATTTCAACAAGCACATACCCCGGGAAAATCTTTTCAGTCACCACCCGTCGACGACCGTTTCGGATTTTAATTTTTTTCTCAGTCGGAATCAGTATGTTGAAGATTTTGTCTTCAAGCCCCAAGGTTTCGACCCGTTGCTTTAAATTTCTTTCAACGTTCTCTTCATACCCTGAATAGGTGTGCAGTACGTACCATCGTCGCCCTTGGTCGCCAATCTGCTTTGTCATATTTACAACAGCCGAGCTAAGCCCAGGGTGAGTAGGTAATCAACGATACCAAAGAACACTGCCACAATGGCGCTTACTGCCACAACGAGGAGTGCGTGTTGGGTGGCGACAGCTCGAGTTGGCCAGGTGACCTTTTTGAGCTCCATCCACGATGTTTTGAAGTAATTGATGATAGGATTTGTCATCGAATTGTTCGGATTTTAAAACCCCCCGAAACGGGGGTTCATTCACGACTCTACCAGATGTTCTTGCCTTTGGCAAGCGTATGCCGCTCACTGCTAAAATGTCTAAACATCCAAGTTTTTAACTGCTTTGGCATGGGTTTGGATGAAGTGCTTTCGGGGGGCAACCTCTGAACCCATGAGCACAATGAAGGTGGCATCGGCTTTTTCTGCGTCGTCTATTGTAACTTGTCGCAAAATGCGACGGGCGGGATCCATGGTTGTTTCCCATAGTTGTTCGGCATTCATTTCACCAAGTCCTTTGTATCGTTGGATGTTAAGCTTTATTTCGTCCACTGCCTCAGACTCTTCATCAGTGTCTTTTGTTTCTTTCTTTTTTGCTTTAGGAGATTTCGCGGCAGCTTCAGCGATGAGCTCACTGCGCAACGCATCCAGCTCTGCGTCACTGTAGCAGTAGTACGATTCTTTACCTCGGGATACTTTGTACAGGGGCGGCTGCGCGATATAGATGTGACCCTGATTCACAAGGGCGGGGAAGTATCGGTAGAAAAGGGTAAGGAGCAAGGTACGAATGTGGGCGCCGTCAACATCAGCATCGGTCATGATGACAATTTTGTGATAGCGCAATTTTTCGATATCGAACTGTTCACCAATATTCGTACCCATCGCAATAATGAGCGATTTAATTTCGTTGTTGGCCAGCATTTTATCGAGTCGCGCTTTTTCAACGTTCAATATTTTTCCACGGAGCGGTAAAATTGCCTGGTTTTCTCGGCTCCTGCCTTGTTTGGCGCTGCCGCCGGCGCTATCACCCTCAACAATAAAGAGTTCTGATTTGGTGGCGTCTTTGCTGGAACAGTCAGCCAGCTTACCGGGCAACATGAATCCTTCCAAGGCACCTTTACGGAGCACTGAGGCACGAGCTGCCCGAGCAGCCAGCCGGGCTTGGGCGGCCAGCGTCACTTTTCCAACAATTGCCTCTGCGTCTCGAGGGTGCTCTTCAAGGTAGGTAGCAAAGGCGTCGCCGTATACTGTATCAACAATTGAGCGCACCTCAGCATTACCAAGTTTGGCTTTTGTTTGCCCTTCAAATTGTGGATCTCGTACTTTTACACTAATGACAGCGGTCAGGCCTTCACGGAGATCTTCACCCTGCAGGTTTTCATCCTTTTCTTTAAGAAAATTTTTACGACGGGCGTAGGCATTGATGGCGCGGGTTAGCGCAGTGCGGAAACCAGCAACGTGAGTGCCGCCTTCCGGGTTGTAGATGTTATTCGCAAAAGCAAAGAGTGTTTCATTGTATTCGTCGTTGTACTGCACAGCCACCTCAACCAAGACGTCATCAACTTCCTTCTCTATATAGAAGATGTTTTCGTGTTTCGGTGTTTTTAAGTGGTTCAGGTGCCTCACATAAGACGCAACGCCACCTTCAAAGTAGAAGGTATAGGCATTGGCGTTTGCCACGGTCGCACTGGGCAGTGGTTTTCGTTCATCAATGACGCGAATAGTAACGCCTTTGGTCAAGTAGGCCTGTTGCCGGAGGTGACTCAGTATTTCTTTCAATGAGAATTCGGTGACGGTGAATATCTGGTCGTCGGGCGCAAAGCGAATGGTGGTGCCCGTTTCGGCTTTGGTTGTTTTGCCGACAGGCTTTACTTTTCCGGTTGGTTTACCGCGCTCGTAATCCTGGGCATAGATGATGCCCTCACGGCGTACTTCGGCTCGCAATTTTGAGGAGAGAGCATTTACAACGGAAACACCAACACCGTGCAGACCACCTGATACTTTATAACCACCATCGCCGAATTTACCGCCAGCATGAAGCGTGGTGAGGACTGTTTCGAGGGCTGACTTTTTGGTCTGCTTGTGAATATCAATTGGAATACCGCGTCCGTTGTCTATGACTTCAACTTCGTTTCCTGGGAGTAGCCGTACCGTGATGCGAGTGGCAAATCCCGCCATGGCTTCGTCAATGCCGTTGTCCACAACTTCCCAAATCAGGTGGTGGAGACCTTCACTGGCAGTATTACCAATGTACATACCCGGTCGTTTGCGGACCGGGTCGAGACCCTCAAGGACGGTTATTTGTTTCGCAGTGTAGCTTTGGGAGTCAGGAGCATTTCCTGCTTTGCGCTTTTCTGTATCTTGAGCCATTTCTTGGAAGTTATTCAGTAACAGTATTCTAGCATAGCCAGAAGCCACCCGTAAACGATTCGTGGATACAATATGGGCGTATAGTATCAAAAAACGTGGTACAATTTTTTTAACATGATACCTTCAATCGAAAATCCAGCACTCAATGAACGGTGGCTTCGGTGGGCAACGTTTTGGGCGCTGCATCGCGATACGCTCCGTCAATCTATAATTGGGTTTGTTGTTATTGTCGAAGCAGCGGCACTCCTTTTCAGTGGCTATAGCGTTCTCGATTATTTTGTTCTGTCGCGCGCCAGAGATGTGGCCATGGAACGAAGTTTAACGAGAAGTGTTGATGTTACACAGCTTCATGCAGTGATGGCACCGAAACCACTCCCGGCGCCAGTGGTGGTGGCTTTAGCTGGCAGTGGTAACAATGGTCGATTCGACGTGCTTTTAAAGTTTGTTAATGCAAACCCGCAGTGGGTGGCTTGGGTAACGTATCGGGTGGGAGAAGTATCAGGTACAACGCAGGTTTTGCCTGATAGCGAGCGTTTTGCTATTGCCCCGGCTGCGGCGAGCAGCCCCAGTGGGGCCATTGATTTGAGTATCACAACTATACGTTGGCAACGGATACGAGATGTCGCTGCATACAAAGAACGAGTACCGGAATTTGTTGTACGGGATGTCACTTATATTCCTGGCAGCGGGGGGGTCTCGAGCGGAGCCACGCCGAGCCGTGTGCAGTTTATAGCAAAAAATGATAGCGCCTATGGTTTTTGGACAGTCGGTTTTACGGTTGTACTGTTGCAGGGCGACCAGGCAGTTGCCGCCAATATGTTGCGTGTCGAGCAGGTTGCCCCTGGCGCTGAACGAACGATTGCGGTCAATTTCTATTCGGCAATTGTGGGCGTAACGAAAGCGCTCGTTGTGCCAGATGTTAATGTCGTGGACCAAACAAACATCATGGACCAACCAGGTGAATTGATGCGCTTCTAAACTATGTTAGGTGCGTTTCGCGGTCGGGTTGGAAAGTTTGATTGGTTTTTGGCCTTAGGAATCGTTATTTTGTTAGCGGTGAGTTTGGTTACGCTCTACAGCATCGGTGCGGCACGGTCCGATGGTGATTTTGCTGTTTTCACAAAGCAGCTCTGGGTGGCGGTTCTCGGCCTCGGTATTTTTATTATTTTGAGTGCGTTTGATTTTCAACTTTGGCAGTGGTTGAGTCGTTGGACATTTTTGGCAACAGTACTGCTGTTGTTTTCTACGCTCATTTTTGGCCGCGTTATTAACGGTACGCGTGGTTGGTTGAGTGTAGCCGGATTGCAATTTCAGCCAGTAGAGATAGCCAAGTTTGCGGCCGTGCTGGCGCTGGCAAGTTTTTTTTCTCTGCGAGCACGGGAACTTAACCGCACCCGAAATCTTTTACAAAGCGTCACGTTGATTGGGCTACTCGTTGTACCTGTTCTTTTGCAACCAGATTTTGGTTCGGCGGCTGTGCTTTTGTCTTTGTGGGTCGGCACGGTACTCGTGATTGGGGTTAAGCGTCGTTACCTTGTTACGTTAGTTACCGTTAGCGCTGTTATTTTTGGAATTGCCTGGTTCTTTTTATTTGTCCCGTACCAGCGCGATCGTATTCGAACTTTTTTTGCGCCTAATGCCGATACCGCTGCTAGCTATAACGTTCGTCAAGCGACGATAGCTGTTGGCTCTGGTCAAGTGTTTGGTCGGGGATTAGGGCAAGGGTCACAGAGTCAGTTGAAATTTTTGCCCGAGGTGGAAACCGACTTCATATTTGCCGCTGTCGCCGAGCAGCTCGGTTTCGCCGGCGTCGTAGTTGTTTTCGGCTTAATGGGTTTGATATTTTTTCGCCTCTACATTTTACTCAATCGCTGCCAAGACTGGTTTGGCGCCTTCTTTGTTTTGGGGGTACTGGTGCTTTTAACCACGGAAGTTTTTGTGAATGCGGGTATGTCTATGGGGCTTATGCCAGTTGTCGGTATTCCCTTCCCATTACTCTCGGCCGGCGGGAGCGCTTTACTCGTTCATCTGGCGCTATTTGGTGTGGTGGAGAGTATTGCCCGCAGGGAAGGTTCACGAGGGTATCAAGTTTCCCAAGTGGCGTTAGGTTGACAGTAAAGTTCACATTCGCTAGGCTTTTCGCAACTATGATTATTCGCTTCCAAAATAATTTGCTTCTTAGTCTTCCTCTTCCTCTTACCCTTACCCAGGGTGGAGTGTTGAATGGTGTGTAACTTTATTTAAAAGTACCTACCCTTCAGCCCTTCACCACGCGTGAGGGGCTGATTTGTATCCGGAAGGTTTTTTCACAATTGAGCAGTGAGCACAGGACCATCTGTGAAACAGGTGGTGAGGGAGAGGAAGGAACATGATTGAAGTGGAACAGAGTCAAGATTACGTTCGGATTTTCGATACTACCTTGCGTGACGGCGAACAGGCGCCGGGCTGCACCATGGGTGCGCAGGAAAAGGTGCGGATGGCTGCGGTCATCGCCGACTTGGGGGTCAGCGTCATTGAGGCGGGGTTTGCGGCCGCGCGGGCTGGTGAACCCGAAGCGATTCGGGCAGTGGTTGCGGCAGTGGGTCGTGAATCTAACAGCCCCGTCATTTTGAGCCTGGCTCGGACACGTCGAGATGACATCGATATGGCCCTTGCAGCGGTCAAAGATGCTGCGCATCCTGGAATTCACCTCTTCATTGCCACGTCGGAACTTCATCTGCGGGAGAAGTTGGTCATCCCGTTTGAGGAGGCACTTTCGCAGATGGTCGAGGCAGTGGAGTACGCCAAGCAATTTGTGGGGCACATCGAGGTCTCGGCGGAAGATGCGACGAGAACTTCGCCGGATCGTCTGGTGGAATTCTACAAGGCACTGATTCGGGCTGGGGCTACGGTGTGCAACGTTCCCGACACGACCGGCTACGCCACCGTGGACGACTACCGGGCGCTTTTTCGGAACTTGCTTCAGCAAGCCCGGGTTTGCGCGTGCAACAAGCGGCGACCATGTCATCACGTGACATGGAGTGCCCACGTTCATGACGACCTCGGCTTGGCAGTGGCGAAAAGTTTGGCGGCTGTTCAAGGTGGTGCACGCCAGGTCGAGTGTACGCTGCTCGGGATTGGTGAGCGGTGTGGCAACACTGCGCTTGAGGAAGTGGTGATGGCGCTTGATACGAGACAAGATCGGTTCGGTATCGCCACGCACGTTCATACCACGGGTTTGTGGCGAGCCTGTCAGGAACTGTCGCAAACCATCGGTTTTCCAATACCCATGAACAAGCCGGTTGTGGGGGCTAACGCCTTCGCGCACGAGGCTGGCATTCACCAAGATGGTGTTTTGGCAAATCGGGCGACGTACGAAATCATGTCGCCAGCCCGCATCGGTCGGCCCATCGATGAGCTCGTTCTGGGTAAGCACTCGGGTCGGAAAGGAATCAATGACAGGTTGCGAGCCTTGGGGGTCGACCTGGACGGCGTCGACATGAATTTGGTACTCGAAAGATTCAAGGCGTTGGCCGAAGCAAAACGCGGGAGTCATGGCATCGACGACGCTGAGTTGTTGGCGCTACTGGTTGGTCCGAGCGATTGTGAGCGTTTTGTTCTGCGGTCTGCTTTTGGCAGTACTGCCTTGAACTCTGCGCACCGATCGCCGACGGCTCATGTGTTTTTGGTTGTCAATGGCCAAGAGCATGACCTTGAGCGAGACGGCGACGGCATCATCGATGCGGCTTTTGCGGCGGTTCAGGACATTACGCACTTGGATCCGCAACTGCTGGATTTTCAACTGCGTACGATTGGTCGGGCCACCGACGCCATGGGTCAAGCCGTGGTTGTACTTAAGTTGGATGGCACAGTCGTGCGAGGTGTGGGAGTTCATACTGACGTGACGATGGCTGCTTTGGAGGCCTATGTCAGCGGCTTGAACAAGCTCGAGCGGTTGCGTGAGTTTCGGGCGACGAATGGTCAGGTAACAGAACCGACGCCGTAGGAGGACGGCGTTAACCGAGAGGGGATTTGAAACATCGGGGCAGGCTACAGCTGTAGCCTGCCCCGAATTCGTTATCTTGACACCTCACGAGTCCGCTGGTACGGTAGGTCAGTACTTTATATGCCCATGCACGATTTAGAGCGGCCGTTCTTTCATGAGGGATTTCGCCTCATGGCTCGCTGTCCTCTGTGTCAAACTCGGTATCAACCGAGCGCCGCAAAGGTGATTGCCGAGCGAGAAGACGCCTACCTTCTGCACGTGCCGTGCGTAAAGTGCAAAAGTGCCGTTGTGGCATTGATATTCGCAAATATGTTCGGTGTTAATTCAGTCGGTGTTCTGACGGATCTAACGAGCGATGAAGTGCTCACGACCGATTCTCAGGCAGTATCCGCTGATGACGTCCTCGCTCTGTATGAGGCAACTACTGGTGGCTCTCTCGTTAGTCTTGTAACGTAATTAATTTATGGCAACACGGCAGACATTGTCCGTCCGCACTCGGACGGTTTTTGGTAAAAAGAATGCAGACCTCCGCACCTCGGGGGTTATTCCTGGTGTTATATATGGACAAGGTGCTGAAGCGGTTAGCGTTTCTGTTACTCGCAGCGTATTTGAAAAGCTTTTTACTGCCGCCGGAGAGAGCACGTTGATTGACTTAGTCATTGATGAACAGTCGCCAACGGTTGCGCTTATTCATGATGTGCAGCGTGATCCATTGCGTGGTGAATTGGCGCACTTTGATTTGTACCGAGTGAACATGAACAAAGCCATTACCGTTACCGTTCCCTTGGTCTTGGTCGGTGAAGCGCCGGTTGTAAAGTCTCAGGGCGCGGTTTTGGTTCGTGCCATCGACCACGTGAGCGTATCTTGTCTTCCGGCTGATTTGATTCACGAGTTAACCATTGATCTCGGTGGGCTGACCGCCATTGATGACGCTATTCGTATTGGTACGATTGTTCCGCCGAGTGGCGTCACCATTGAGGGGGACCCTGAAGCGGTTGTCGTTACCGTGCAAGCGCCGAGAGCTGAAGAAGTGGTTGTGGCAGCTCCAGAAGCCGATGTTACAAAAGTTGAAGTTGAGAAGAAAGGGAAACAAGAAACTGACACTGCCGAGGCAGCGAAGAGTTAATCCAATAGTTTTCTTTCCTGAAATACTCCTCGACAATTGTCGAGGAGTATTTCTATACAGTAAAAATAACGTAGCGCTTGTATCCCTCCGCATCGCGCTTTACGTTAACAGTAGCGGTTGGAAAAGTTCGTACAATCAGTCGAGCCAGCGCACCGGTATTGCAAGCGTCAGCTTCCCAACAAGCCCACAATCTTTGTGGCGATGACACGTTTCGTTTTGCGAGCATAGCGACAAGCCGTCGATAGTAATAGAGCCCGTCGTGGCCAGCAACAAGCGCTCGACGTGGCTCAAAACGTCGAACACTTTTTGGTGCGTTTACGTAGTCATACTTTGGGAGGTAGGGGAGATTTGCAAGGAGTATTAGGCCGTCCGCTTTATCAGCCGCCGTACCACGGAGCGGCGCGATTAGGTCGCCGAATAGCCACGTTACGCTCGGTACAGTATGTCGACGAGCATTTTTCTTTGCCACGAGTAGTGCGGCTCGGGAAGCGTCAATGCCGTAGCAGGGGACAGCAGTGCCGACAGTTGCCGCTATGGAAATAATAATATTTCCACTACCGGTTCCGATATCGATAATTGGTGTGCCTGTTGGGGCAGCGTTGCAAAATGTTAATCCTTGCTCGACCAAAAATTCGGTTCCCGGTCGTGGAATAAGCACGCGAGAAGTTACCAGGAAGTTTCGATCACAAAAAATACGTTCACCCAAAAGGTAGGCCATTGGCTTTCCTCGTCGGTATTGCCAGCAGTGCCACACAAACTGCACTAGTTGGCTGCGTGTCAGTTGCAGCTCAGGGTAGGCGACAATTGCAATGGTGTCTCGATGAAGCGCAGCGGCGAGCAGCGTCGTTGCATCGGCATGGGGGACACCAAGGCGCTTTGCTAGTTTATAGCAGTTATGTACGTTCGCGCTTGGCACGTTCTACTATTTTGAGTTGATCAATAATGTCGTCTAAGTTGCCATCGAGTATGCGCTGGACGCCGTTGAAATTATCGCTGAGTCGATGGTCGGTCACTCTATCTTGGGGAACGTTGTAGGTGCGAATTTTTTCTGAGCGTTCGCCAGTGCCGACCTGTTCTTTTCTAGCGCTGGCCTCGGCCATTTGCTGCCGCGTGCTTTCAGCGGCAAAAAGTCGAGCTCGGAGTACTTCCATAGCCTTAATCTTATTTTGCTGAAAGTTTCGTTCATCTTGGCACTGCACCACAATGCCCGATGGTCGGTGCAGGATACGGATGGCTGAGTAGGTTGTGTTAACAGATTGTCCGCCATGGCCACCAGCCGTCGACGCTTTAATGTCTAAATCTTTTGGGTCAATCGTTATATCAATTTCGTCAGCTTCGGCCATCACCGCCACCGTGGCGGTGGAGGTATGAATACGACCACTTTTCTCGGTGTCAGGGACCCGTTGTACTCGATGGACCCCGCTTTCGAATTTTAATCGGCTATACACACGCTCACCTTCGATAGCAAAAATGACTTCTTTGTAGCCGCCAATGCCCGTGCTGCTGGAACTGAGCAGTCTGGTGCGCCAGTTGTGTGTTTCCGCATAGCGGTTGTACATGCGCAACAATTCACCAGCAAATAAGCCGGCCTCGTCACCACCGGCCGCCGCTCGAATTTCGATAATTGTGTTTTTATTATCTCTCGGGTCGGCCGGGTGGAGATACTCGTCGAGCGCCAAGAGCGCCGCCGCTTGTTTTATTTTCAATTCTTCAACTTCAATTTCGGCTATGTTACGCAATTCCGCGTCTTCGTCGCGAATGAGTGTCTCAGCTTCGGCTAGTCTTTGTGTCAACGTGTGAGCGGTTGTGAAGAGGGCAAGGCCTCGGGTAACCTCACGATGTTCTTCAGAGGCTCGTCTGAGCGCCACAGAATTGCCGGCCGTGCTGAGCTCAGCCAGTTCGTTTTCGAGCGTAATGAGTCGCTCGCGGAGTTGTTGTTCTTGAGGCGCGTTCACGGTTGCGACGTGCGGCAGCCAGTTGCGCTGACCAATCTACTTGGCCGCGCTCGTTCGCTTCTTTGCCAGGACTGTTTTTGGTGATTCGTCTACCTTACGTTGTCGTTTACCGGAACGAAGGGTGCGCTTGGTTTTTCGACCAACTTTACCGACCGCTGCTGTTGATTGCGCATCAATTCTCTTTTGGAACCTGTCGACCCGTCGGGCAGTGTCCACCAGCTTCTGCTTACCGGTGTAGAAAGGGTGGCAGTTACTGCAAAGTTCAACTTGTAACGTTTGTGCTGTCGCGCCAATGGTAAACGTATTACCGCAAACGCAGGTAACCGTTGCTTCTGGATAGTATGTTGGATGAATCTTTGGTTTCATAAGGTATATCTTAATGTGGAGCGATAATACCAAAGTGCTTAGTAATTGGCAAGTTTTGGTACGGAACGAGGTCTCGGTCATCAGACTTGCCAAGTTTTCGGCACTTTGGTAGGATATTTGCGCTTGCAGTACTCGGTAAAAGCCGCGTCGCGGCATTTTTATTCATCAAGCGTTTTCGCATTTTCCTTTCCGCTACGTATGTCACAAACCATCACCAATAAGAAATCTGGTTCGCCAACCCTCCTCGAGCTGTTAAAGGCCGGGGTTCATTTTGGTCATCTCACCTCAAAGTGGCACCCAAAAATGGCACCCTTTATATTTTCTTCCCGACAAGGTGTCCACATTATCAATCTAGAAGCCACGCAGCAGCAGCTCGCCAAGGCGCTCGATTTTATTCGAGAAACTGTTGCCAAAGGGGGATCCATACTATTTGTCGGCACGAAGAAGCAAATTCAGGATTACGTAAAAGAAGCCGCCTCATCAGTTAATATGCCGTACGTTCATGACCGCTGGATTGGTGGCATGCTCACGAACTTTGCTGTTATCGGGAAAATGATTGCGCGCCACAAGGAGCTTGGTCGTTTGCTTGGCGAAAATGGGTTTGCTGATAACACGAAGAAAGAGCGACTCGAACGACAGCGAGAGTATGCCCGACTGGAAGGCGTTATTGGTGGTATTTCAAACCTGGAGCGTTTGCCAGAAGCTATTTTCCTCATCGACGTTCGTCGTGAGCGAACGGCTGTACATGAGGCGACTCGCGTTGGTGTCCCGATTGTGGCCCTTTGCGACACAAACGTGAACCCTGGAACCGTGCAGTACCCAATTCCAGCCAACGATGATGGGGTTAGTGCCTTGAAGTTAATGATTGATCAGGCGGTTGATGCTATTCGTGACGGTATCGCTGAAAGAGGCACCAGAATTGCCACGGCTGCAGCTGCGAAAGAATAAGTGTTCGTTCGGAGTAGTGGGTTAGTACTCTTTTTAATTTTTGTATGAAAGAAGCAATTATCGCCCTTCGTCGTGCTACGGCCGCCGGTGTCAGTGATATTCAGCAAGCACTGATTGAAGCTGATGGCGATCAAGAAAAGGCGTTAGAGCTGCTTCGAAAGCGTGGTCAGATAAAGGCAGCCAAGAAGCTTGATAGAGCGACGAATGAAGGGTTGGTTCATAGTTACATTCATGCCAACGGCCGCGTCGGCGTGCTCATCGAAGTTCGTTGCGAAACAGATTTCGTGGCTCGCAATGATGAATTTCAATCTTTCGTTCACGATTTGGCGCTACAAGTTGCGGCGACTGCGCCAAGTTATGTCGCGACGCTGGACGTGCCTGAAGATGTGCTTATCCACGAAAGAAATCTTGGCCGTGAACGTTTGGAAACGACGGGCAAACTGGCGGGTAAGAATGAAGCGGTTATTGAGAAGATTTTAGAAGGGAACCTGGCCAAGTACTACGAAGAAGCGGTACTCTTACTGCAGCCGTCTATTAAGGACGAATCAGTAACCGTTCAAGATATGCTTACTGCCGTTGCTGCCAAGATGGGCGAAAATATTCAAATTAAACGGTTCATTCGCTACTCACTTGGCGAAGAATAATCATGGCTCTAAAAGTTGCCATTAACGGCTTCGGGCGCATCGGTCGCGCTGCTTTTAGAATTCTACAAGAACGAAAAGTAGAAGTGGTTGCGATTAATGATTTGACTGACCCGGAAACCTTGGCGACGCTTTTAAAGTACGACTCTGTCTATGGCCGAGCGTCTTTTCCCGTGTCGTTTGATGAATCTGCGATTCTTATAGACAAAAAGCGCTATCCCATCTTGACCGAAAAAGATCCGAGTTTGCTGCCGTGGGCAGAACTTCGCGTTGACGTCGTGCTTGAGTGCACTGGTCGTTTTACGGTTGACGATGCGGCCAAGGCGCACATTGCCGCCGGCGCTCGTCGGGTTATCGTTTCGGCCCCTACCAAGGGCGGTGAGACCAAAACGTACCTATTCGGGGTAAATGCGGACACTTACCAGGACGACGCTATTATCTCTAATGCCTCGTGTACAACCAACTGCGTTGGTCCGGTGAGTGCGATTATTGAAGAAGCCTTTGGTATTGAGAAGGCGGCGCTTACAACCGTACATTCGTATACTGCCGAACAAAATTTGGTCGACGGTCCAGTACCTCCACTGCATAAAGATTTGCGACGGGCTCGCGCTGCCGGAATTAATATTGTCCCGACCTCGACCGGCGCCGCCGTAGCCACCACAAAAATACTGCCGAGCTTAACGGGCAAGTTTGACGGTATGGCAATTCGCGTCCCAACCGCCGTCGGTTCTTTGTCAGATTTCACGTTTCTCACGAAGCGTGTCGTCACCGCTGAAGAAGTAAACGCCGCTTTTGTAGCCGCCGCGGCCACCCCTCGTTTTGAAGGTATTCTGGCGGTAACCACCGACCCGATTGTTTCAACAGATATTATCGGTGACTCGCACTCTGCTATTGTTGACCTTTCTTTAACAAAAGTGATTGATGGAAATCTTTTAAAAGTTATTGCCTGGTATGACAACGAGTGGGGGTACGCCAATCGATTAGTTGATATGGCGCTGCTCGCCGCTAAGTCTCTATAGAGAGAACTGCGCTTGTTGCCATCCGCTCCCGAGTTCTCGGGGCGGATTTTTTGCTGCCGAGAGAACCCCTTGTGCTACAATGGTTTAAATGAAAAGGTCGTTACCGACAATAACCGATGATGCAAAGCTGGCTGGACGGCGAGTGTTGGTTCGCATCGCCGCCGACGTTCCTCTGGTTGGTAATCGGGTGACCGACGATTCGAGATTACGTGAAGCATTGCCGACCGTTGTTCGGTTACTGCGGGCAAATGCGAAAGTTATTCTTCTTGGTCACCTCGGTCGACCGAAAGGTCGTGTACAGTCGGCCTTATCGCTTAAGCCAGTGGCAGAGCGACTACGGCAACTTTTACCTTCAGACGTGGGCGACGTTACGTTTGTCAGTAGTTGGAATCACCCCACGGTTGAAACGGCAGTGCGTCGACTTCGCAATAGAAATATTCTTTTTTTAGAAAATTTGCGCTTTCTCAAAGGCGAGGAAGCAAATGATAAAGGCTTGGCCAAGTGGTTAGCGACTCTTGGAGACGTGTATGTGAATGAGTGCATATCAAACTCGCATCGCGCACACGCATCTATTGCCGGCGTGCCAAAATATATACCTCACTATATCGGCTGGGAGTTTGCGAAAGAACTTAACGCATTGCAGGATGTAGCCGCCAAACCGACACAACCGTTCGTTTTGCTGATTGGTGGGGTAAAAGTTGAGGACAAAGTACCAATGCTTGTGCAGCTAGCAGCCGAGGCCAAAGCAATACTCGTTGGTGGCGCGGTGGCGAATACCTGTTTGCGACTGCGAGGCGTCGGTATTGGAAAATCTGCTTTTCTTTCTCGGCCGCCCCGTGCCTTGAAGTCAGTCTTATTGAAGCGAGTACGGTATGCGGGCGTACGGGGTGCATTGTTGCAGGTCCCGCTTGATGTTGTTGTGGCTAAGCGAAGCAATGGTCCGTATCGTTTGGTTCGTTTTGCTCGCGGAGAGACCGTTGCCCCTACGGAAACCATTTTTGACATTGGACCAGAGACGACACGACTGTATGCGACGTTTATTAAAAAGGCCGAGACGATACTTTGGAACGGTCCGTTGGGTATGGTTGAAGTGCCCCCCTTTGATCAAGGCACAAAAGCTATTGCCCGGTTAGTCGCCGGTCGCTCTCGAGGATTAGCGTACGGTGTGGTTGGTGGTGGTGACACGGTTGGCCTGTTTGATCAGCTTGGTATTCGTGGTGATCTTGATTACTGTTCAACGGCAGGGGGCGCCATGCTGACCTACTTAGCGAACAAACCTCTTCCGGGCTTAGTGGCTCTTGGAGTAAAGTAAGTCTATGGATATTTTTGGTATTCGGCGACTCTCAGCGCATCCTGTTTTTACCGTGGACCATACTGACGGCGTTACTGTGGTGGCCGAGACGTTGGTTGGTCACCGTGGCGTCGCCGTAGTTGCGTTGCCGCACCATGTTGCGGTTGACATAGCGAATAGCATAAATAAGACATTTCATAATGGGCTCTTGGGTTGTAACGCTACTGACCAGACTGCGGTTGACGATAGACTTACCGCTGTGCGCTCATCTCTGAAACAGACAACGCCACTCTCGGTTACCAGGGCAATTTCCACAGCCATTGCTCGAGCTGGTGCCAACGCGACTGGCCGTGAATTGGCAGCGCATTTGCGAGAATTTGCGCCATTCGCGGGACCGGGTTGGCATGCGCCAACACCTGTCTTTGATGCCTTTGGGCAAGGTGAAGTCGGTGGTTTAGTGACCTTTGCAATTAATCCACGCCCGGCCCGCGGTGCGCGTCGTTCGATTTCACAACTATTAACCGCCGGTCGTCGTCTGTTTACTTTTTTACCACGATCACTGCACAGTATTGGGCACGTGCCTGTGGTGAGTTCGACGGGCGGTTGGCATACCCCCGACATTGGGGTACGCGACGCGCTCGATGCCTTGGTGCTCGCTCGACATACGGCTGGCATCGATGAAGCTGATATTCGTTTTGGTCTGCGGCGAGAACCGCACATATTTTTTGCACCTCATTTGGGCGTTCTGCAATCGGGGAATAACGACCAGCTAGTACTCGATACGGGGGCTTTAGGGGCGGCGTACGGTGAACTTGCTCGTCGGTATCCACTGGGCATGCTGGAAGACCCATTTCGTACGGACAGTTGGGAGCAGTGGCGAAGCGGTCGACAGCAGTTACCGAATACACAATTTATGGCTGACCGGGCGGTATCGTTGAGCGACACGGCGTTGGTGGCGGCGGCGACGAGCGATGCAATTCATGGCGTCGTTGTGAACATGGACTTGGCGCCAACACTTTCTGACGCTGTGCGTTTTGCTGTTCGTGCCAAAGGGGCTGGCCTTGATCGTTTAGTTGCCGCCGCAACTGACAGCACTGATCCTGTCGCGGTTGATGTCGCGGTGGCCATTGGCGCTGAGTATATTCGTCTCGGCACCACCAGTCGCTTTGAACATGTTGGTCAGTACAATCGCTTAAACGAATTGGCGGTGTCACTTGGTTTATGATTGCTCGACAGCCGTTCGTTTTAGTAATCCTCGATGGGTGGGGTATTGCACCAGCCGGGCCGGGGAACGCTATCGCCCTTGCTCATAAGCCAACCTATGATGCGCTTATTGAGCGTTATCCAGCAACGACAGTTACCGCTTCGGGGGACGCAGTTGGTTTGTTACACAATGCGGCTGGAAACTCCGAAGCTGGTCACATGAATCTTGGTGGTGGTCGAATTGTGAAGCAGCAAGTGCGTATTATTTCTGACGCTATTGAAGATGGTTCTTTTTTTACTAATCCAGCGTTTTCTTCCTTGCTTCATCATGTTACAAGCGGCACGCGCCGAGTGCATTTGATGGGATTGTTATCAAGTGACCAAAGCCCGCATAGCCATCCGTCGCACCTGGTGGCACTCCGACAGTTATGCCGTGATGCGGGTGTTTCCGTTTTTTTTCATCTCTTTACAGATGGCCGCGATTCGTCGCCGCGCGCCGCAGCAGATTTTTTGAATGCGTTTGACCTGCACCCCAGTGAGCGCATTGCTTCGATTTGTGGGCGAGCGTATGCAATGGATCGTAAGAATGATTGGTCGAGAACAGCAGCTGCGTACAACATGCTCGTCGATGGTCGCGGTGCACAGGCCGACAGCGCAGCCTCGGCAATTGCCGCAGCGTACGCGCGCGGTGAAACAGACGAGTTTATTACGCCGACAGTTATCGACGTCGACGGTTGCGTTCAAGACGGAGATGGGGTGCTGTTTTTTAATTTTCGAGCCGATCGGGCTCGACAATTAACAAAAGCGTTTGTGCAACCTGACTTTGAAGTAAAAAACCAGCCGGCCTTTGCCCGACGTCTACTTGCCAACCTGGCGTTCGTTACGCTGACTGATTATGGCCCTGAACTGACGAAGGTGAAGTTTGGTTATCCTGAAATCACCGTGGCCGAGAGTTTGCCTTTTGCGCTGCAGTTACTACGGCAGTGTTATATTGGAGAGAGTGAAAAATTTGCCCACGTGACCTACTTTTTTAATGGTGGCCATGCTGGCCCGGTTGCTGGTGAAGAGCGTATTCGCATTTCTTCGCCTGACGTCTTGCATTACGATACAGCGCCAGATATGGCTGCGGTAGAAATTACCGACGCAGTTTTGTCATCAATCGCTACAGAAAAAACTGAGTTCATTGTTGTTAATTTTGCGAACGCCGATATGCTGGGGCATACGGAAAACATAGCCGCGGCGGTGCGTGGGGTGGAATGTATTGATCGGTGTCTCGGGAGAATAGTGAACGCTGCTTTAAAAAAACACGGAACAGTTCTTATTACCGCTGACCATGGTAATGCTGAAATCATGCGCACTCCTGACGGTCAACCATTCACCGAACATACCACTTCGCCAGTACCTTGCATTGTCGTGAGTGAGCAGCTGCGAGCGAATCGCCAATCACTTCGGCCTGGCATTCTCGCTGATATTGCGCCGACAGTTCTTGAGCTTCTGCGCCTACCTAAGCCAGAGGGCATGACCGGTACGTCGCTTATTAGCTAACCCATGCCTGAACTTCCTGAGGTTGAAACGCTTCGTTGCGATCTGTCACGACGGATTATCGGCGAAGTAATTGAGAGTGTTTCTGTCGGTAATAGGAAAATGGTTTCGCCAGCCAAATCTTTCTCCCGCTTACTGAAAGGTCAGCGTATTACGGCGGTCAACCGGCGCGGTAAGCTGCTCATACTAGACGTAGCGAGTGGGTTGCGGCTGCATGTACATTTGAAAATGACCGGTCAGTTGGTGTATCGCAGAGGACGGGTGCTCGTTGTTGGCGGACATGCCATTCTCGGCGCGACAGCGGTTCCGAATTCGTATACCCAGTTACTGTTTCGGTTTCGGAATAAGGGCGAGCTCTATTTTAATGACCAGCGGCAGTTCGGGTATGCAAAAATACTCACCCTAGCCGCCTCTGACGAGGTAGTACAACGTTTTGGCCCTGAACCGCTAGCCAAAAATTTCACCCGAGCGCGTTTGACGTCGCAGCTTGCAAGACGTTCTCGTACGTCACTTAAAGCTGCCCTTTTAGATCAATCGGTTCTGGCTGGTGTTGGAAATATTTATGCGGACGAAATATGCTTTCGAGCGGGTCTTCGACCCGAACGTCAAGTCCAGTCACTAACGCAGAACGACCAGCAGCGCTTGTGGCGTAGCATTCGTGCAATTCTTCAGCGCAGCGTTCGACTACGGGGGACAATGCGAAGTACGTATCGGAGAGATGATGCTCGTGATGGGCGATATTGGCCATACATCGCAGTGTATGGCCGAGGCGGAAAACCGTGTCGAAATTGTGGCACCCCACTTGAACGGTTTCGAGTGGCCGGTAGGGGAACCGTGTGCTGCCCGATATGCCAGCGATGAGTGGGTGTGATAGGATAGGGCAATGAAGACAAATAAAGTTGCGATTTTTGATATTGACGGAACAATTTTTCGTTCCAGTCTTCTGATTGAGTTTAACAAAGGATTGGTTCGGGCTGGCGTATTGCCACAAAAATCGACGGTAGAAATTCTTGACGCGTATGAAGCGTGGGTTGAACGACGCGGCTCCTATGACGACTATATCAGCCAGGTGGTCGCCATGCATGCCCGATATATACGCGGGACCGAGCAGCGATATGTCGCCGCTGTTGCTGATCTTGTTTTTTTGCGTCATCGAAATCGCGTGTACCGCTATACACGGGATTTAGTGCACAGGCTGGCGCCAACGCACTCGCTTTTGGCTATCTCGGGTTCACCCGCAGAAATGGTGCAACCTTTCGGTCACTACTTTGGCTTTGATAAAACATGGGGCACTGTTTATGAAGTTGATACGGCTGGTCGATATACCGGTCAGGTTTTGGATCGTCGTTCAGTAGACGATAAGGAAAAGATTTTGAGGGAATACTTAGCGGAGGCTGGTTTATCGCTCGATGATTCTTGGGGCGTGGGAGACACTGAAACCGACGTGAGTTTCTTGTCTGTTGTTACCCATCCGATTGCTTTTAATCCTACGTCAGGATTACGTGAACAGGCGAAGTCTCATTCGTGGCCAGTGATTGTGGAGCGGAAAGACGTTATTTATGAGATTTAAACTGAACCGTTGACGGAAGACCACAATTTCGTTACTTTCTACTCACTATGAGCGAAATAAAACCCTGGAAAATTTTGCAGTCAGACTACGTTGTTGAGAATGAAAAGTATCGATTACGCAAAGACATTTGTCAGGTACCCGATGGCACTATTATTCAAGATTATTTTGTTCGCGAAGAGCCGGACGCGGTTATTATGTGTTGCGTCACGAAAGACAATAACGTTGTGCTCGTCCGACAGTATCGTCATGGTCTTGGTGCCACGACGTTAGAGTTTCCCGGCGGATATATTAGTCGGCATGATATCAATGCTGTTGAGGCCATGCGACGCGAGTTGATGGAGGAAACAGGTTTTTCTGTTGATCGTGTCGAGCCGCTTGGCACATTTATATTGGCGCCGTCAACGGCCGCGGCTAAAGTGACGGTGTATTTAGGAACTGACGGAGAACGTATTACTGCGCCGCAGTATATTCCGGATGAACATACCGAGGTAGAGCTGGTAACGGTCGCCGCACTGCCCGAGTTACTTAAGAACCCGGATTTTGTGAGTATGGTACACGTTGCAGCGTTATCACTAGCGCTCAGCGCGCTCGGCGGTCACGACAAACAGTAACCATGAAGACGGCTCGGTCTTTTTCTTTATTTTTTCTTGCGGTAGGCGCATTGGTATTTGCGCTTCTTTTGTATCTCGGTAACTTTACTAATACGTTGTTGCGTCCAGCGGGGAATGGTGAAGCGACAGTTATGGTCGCAATTCCCTCGGGCAGTAGTTTGAGAACAATTAGCGATACACTGGCACGGTCAGGTGTTGTTACCAATCCACGTGCTTTTCAAGTCTATGTGTGGCTACGTGGTTGGTCGAAATCAATTAAAGCAGGGGAGTACGAACTACCACGAAACCTTAATGTACGGGAACTTGCCTACGTGCTTCTCGATGGTAACCCAACGTTCAATGAGCGAACCATCACGGTGATTGAAGGATGGACGGTCAGTGAGGTAGCGCACTACTTGGCGACGCAAGGGGTCGTTAATGAGGACGATTTTTTAAAAGCGGTGAATCGCCAAGCGGCGCACGCCACCGTGTCTGTTATGTCGGACAAACCGGCCAGTGCTTCACTTGAAGGCTATCTTTTTCCAGATAGTTATCGAATTTATAAAGGGGCAAGTGCAGACGAGGTAATTGCTAAGATGCTCAGCACGCTAGATCAAAAGTTCACGTCTGAAATGCGCGAAGCGGTTGCGGCTCGTGGCGGCACGGTATATGAAACGTTAATTTTGGCGAGTATTTTAGAACGAGAAATAAAACATCAGGAAGATTTACCACGCGCGGCCGGAGTGTTTATGAACCGGCTAGCCGCCGGTGAATTATTACAATCAGACGCGACGCTTAACTATGTGTTGCCTGAGAACGAACGTTCCGAGCGCCTAAGCCTCGAGCAAGTTGGGGCGACGTCTCCGTATAATACCTATCGTAATCCCGGATTGCCACCAACACCCATTAGCAATCCAGGTCTTGCCGCTATTCGGGCCGCCGTGTATCCCGCCACAACAAAAGAGTGGTACTTTTTGACAGACAAATCAGGGGTAACGCATTTTGCTGAAACATACGCTGAGCACCTAGCAAATAAGCGTCAGTATTTTAACGGACAGTAAGCACTATGAATAACTGGAGTGTCATTTCTCTTGGTGGTTCGATTATAGTTCCAGATGCTATTTCGGTTAGCTTCCTTCGACGGTTTCGCACATTACTCTTGTCATTTCCGAGTCGTCGATTCGCTATAATTTGTGGCGGTGGTAATACCAATCGGATCTATAACGCAGCCGCGAAAGCAATAGGTAAACCAACTGACGACGACCTTGATTGGATTGGGATTCGGTCATTAACGTTGAATGCCGAATTGCTGCGGTCAGCCTTTGGTTCACAAGCGTATGCAAGCGTAATCGCGAATCCAGCGGACTTGAAGCAACTGCCGAAAGAGCGAATTATCATCGGCGCGGCGTATAAGCCAGGTTGTTCGTCTGATCTTGATGCCGTGCTGTGGGCCAAGCGACTTCAGTCGAAGCTGGTTTTGAACCTTTCTAACATCACGCATGTCTATAGTGCTGATCCGAAACGCGATAAGTCGGCCGTACCGCTGTCAAAACTTTCTTGGCCGGCGTACCGTCGCATTGTGGGAAACCATTGGACGCCACGCCTTAATTCGCCATTTGATCCAAAAGCCGCCGCCTTAGCAGAGAAACTGGGTATAGCGGCCAATATTATGGATGGCCGAAAGCTAGTAAACGTGCGTCGCGCTATACAAGGCAAATCTTTCGTTGGTACTCGTTTGGGGTAGTATATTGACAGTTTTCACAGCGTCATCTATTCTAGCTCAGTAGCCAGAGACCGTAGGTATCCATCAAGGATTTAAGCCGATAAGGGCCTACCGAGGCAGATCCGTACGAACTGTACGGCACCTCAGCAGCGGCTAATCCGTTGTTTTTTTATACCATTATGCCAAAAACACGAGAAAAAAAGCACGAAGAAATTGAAGCTTTAGTTGCCGAAGCGCAAAAGGCCAAGGGTGTTGTATTTGCAAACTTTGCCGGTCTGACTGTCGGCGAGGTGAGCGCGCTACGACGAGAGTGCCAAGTTAAGGGCGTTACGTATCTCGTTGCTAAAAAGACGCTCCTCAAAAGGGCTTTCGAAGCGGTTGGCATAACGGCTGATCCAAAACAAATTCAGGGTAACGTTGCCGTGATTTTTGGTTCCGAGGATGAGCTTGCCCCAGCAAAAGTTATTAGCGGTTTTGCGAAGACGCACGATAAGCTTCAGTTTTCTGGTGGTCTGATGTCGACGCCAAGTGGCTGGCATCTTTTGTCAGTTGCCGACGTAAAAGGTTTGGCCATGTTGCCAAGCAAAGAAGAGCTTATTGCTAAGCTGGTTGGTTCACTGGCGGCGCCATTACGTGGCACCTTGGGTGTTTTGTCTGGTCCTAGCCGGTCACTCGTGCAAGTGCTTTCGGCAATTGCGCAGACCAAATCATAATTTGTCATTACTTTATTTACTTTCTGTAAAAATATGTCTGAAGAAACCGCAAAGGATTCAGAGGTCGAAGTTCCCGCGAAGTTTAAAGAGTTCGTAGAAACGATTTCCGGTATGTCGGTTATCGACCTTGCGGAACTCGTGAAGATTTTAGAGAAGAAGTTCGGTGTGTCTTCGGCTGCCCCAATGATGATGGCGGGTGCGGCTGCTCCCGCTGCAGCTGACGCTGGGGATGATGCACCAGCAACGGTAAACATTGAACTCACTGAAGCTGGTACGAACAAAATCGGCGTTATTAAAGTGGTTCGAGAGATTACAGAGAAGGGCCTCAAGGAGGCAAAGGACCTCGTTGATGGTGCGCCACAGATTGTTAAGGAAGGTGTGCCGAAGGCTGAAGCCGACGTTATTAAGAAGAAAATTGAAGAGGCAGGCGGTAAGGTTACGTACAAGTAAAAGGATTTTTCCAATAAAAAGAACCCCGACTTGTCGGGGTTCTTTTTATTATTGTCCCAGTGGCACTTCTAAAATAGTTGAGTCGCTGAGAAGGTATAGCGTACGACCGTCGTTTGAAATACTGAAATCACGAATCTCTCTGTCCGCTAAAGCGTACTGATGAAGTAATTTTCCTGAAGATTTTTCCCAAATTACAATACGGTGTTGGCTTGCATCAAGCGCGTAGAGGTATGGTGATTGTGCTCGGCCAATAAGTTTTTTGAAATCTCCGCTGGCATCTACCGGCGCGTTAGCAATCCAGGTATCACGAGCGCCGGCGGAGAAACGAATGATGCTGCCAGAACGACTTAGTACATACACCGAACCATCAACCACTATTCCTGAGGCGTTAGCCACTTCCGCCGGTGCGGTACCAGAGAGCCACGGCGCCGGACTGCCGAAGCCGCTCGATGAGTTAGTAAATCGGTAAATTTGTTTTTCACTTGGAACAACAGCGTAGAGCCGCCCGTTATAGAATGCAACATCGATACTGTTTGGAAACGTCGCTGTAAAAGGTATAGCGGTTAACGTGTTTGTTTCTGAAGAAAAAGTTGCGAGACCCGGACCGTCTGTCATGAGAATAATACCCTCAGCGTCATCAAGTTTTACGGAACGCACTGAAGGAACATTTACAGAAGTGACTGGTAATTTGGTGAGGACGCCGTTTGTAAAACCAGCCACGGCATTGTCGGATTGAAAAACATAGAGCGAATCTTTGCTGGCTACTATACCGATGGGTGCCGCGAGCATCGTGGCAGGTATGGCGGCGATGGTTTTGGCGTCTGAGATAATTGTTACTTTGGCAATTCGTTCGCGGATACTTTTAAGTTGCGCTTCGAGCACCGCTCGCTCTTCACGTTGACGCGTGGTGCGTTGTGGGTAATTGGTAATGAGCGTCGTCGCCTCTGCGATAAGTTGAGCAGCAGAAGTGTCGTCGCCAAAGATGATGCTTGATTCGGCGCGATCAAGTTTGTCCTGGGCACTAGTAATAAGCTCATTATTTTGCGTTATGGTCTGCTGGCGAGTTTGTCTGTCAGCCAAGTACACCAATGTTTGACTAAAGAGGTAGGCAAAGAGAAGCGCGATAATCAGTAAGCGTTGGCTACGGCGGGGGAGTTGTGAAAGGTGATGCGAAATCTTTTTCATGAGCGCGTTCCAGCGGTCAGTCGTTATTCGCGGTTGTGAAATAGTTGGAATGGTTTTGCCACGAATTCTGTCCGGTATGGTAACGAGTAAAACCATGCTGTGTATGACAGCACCAGCTACGAGACGCAATGTCTGGCCAATCTGTTCACTCGCGGCTTGCGGTAGTCCTGGCCGCTTTCGTAGTACACCCTTTAAGGTTGAAATTGCTGGATACCCCTCCGGCGCTAAAAGGGTTGCCGTTGTTTGCCGTTGCTGTTCCAACGATGCCATTGAGGCAGTGACGCCCGTTTTACCAGCTGCCACTGGCAGTGTTTCACCGATACGTAAGAGCAGCGCGCCAAAACCCATGCGCCCGTGAAGACTCATTAATGCTTGCTCAAGGACGGCCCTGGCCCCGTCGATTGGTTCATCAGCAATAATATTTTCGATACGGGGTAAACCCAATGCGTCTAGTATTGATTCAGTTGTCATAAATAAGGTGTCGCCCTTACTGCCAGTACCACTTACAATACTGGCGGTGGCCAGCCCGGTATCCTTTTCCATTTTGCTTTTCCCCGTTGCAGTAACGGGAACCCAACGGAAGTGGCGACTGCCATCAGTTGACGTATGGCCATGCAATAGGTAGCCAGCAATGTCACCGCGGTGGGTTAGGTGAATGTGCGTGTCATTTACCGCGCCAAGACAAAAAGATACGTCGTCATATTTTACTGACTTTGTTTCAAGCAGTAGTTGGCGTAACTTTTTGACCAAACGTTGCCGAGTCGCGGCCAATGCCCGGTCAACCGTTGCTGCGGGCTTGGCAGATTCTTCAGCAAACATGCGAACAGTAAAATCAATGAGGCCACGCACCCATTGAACAAGAGGTTCGATTTCATTTACCTTAATCAGAACAAAGAACGTCAGCTCACCGCCGTCGTTTTTTGCTGCCAGTGTTACCTTTCCTACGACGGTATCAAGTGCCGTCTTGGGGGCTACAAGAATTGTATTTTTTGTGTACGCCATGATTGCTCTCGCATGCTGTGCTGTAGTATACTACAGCACGGTACTTATCACAGCTATATCGTATGCCAACTGTTGAGCACATCATGGGGTCCAGGGAGTCGTTACGACTCCTGAAATTTTTTTTATTTCATCCCGAGGAGACCTTTACCTTCGCCCAGTTGCGTCGTCGCATGGGTGCGTCCTCGCTCAGGGATCGTCGTACGCTCAGAGTCATGGTGGTTATGAAAGCTATTATTCAAGAGGGACTTGGTGAAGCTGCTACCTTCCGAGTGAATACTGATTGGCTCCTGTATCCCGAATTTCGAGCATTGTTTGTGAAGGCGCAATTACTGGTCGAGCGAGATCTCATCGACCGTTTGCAGCGTTCAGGTGCCGTTAGCCTCCTTATCTTGGCAGGGTTATTCGTGGGCGACCCGGCCGCCGCGACCGATATTTTAATTGTTGGTCGAGTAAATACCCGTTCGGCCGCACGGTATCTCCGGGCATTCGAACAAGATATTGGTCGTGAATTAAACTACACAATTCTTTCCGTTGCGGAGTTTAAGTATAGAAAAAACGTTGGTGATCGATTTCTCTATGCAATTCTAGAGAAGCCACATCTGGTGGTGGTTGACGCGATTGAGCGACCGATAGCAAAGAAAGTAGTTGCGAAACATGGTAGTCGGAAGCGAAAAAAGTGAACGGTGGCTGGTGCTTGAGCCTATTGACGACGGGAGCATCAGGGTCATGGCAGTTGCGGGTGAGGTTGTACGAGAGGTAGCCCTATTTGATCGGCTTCGTTTACGGCAGGTTGGATTATCCAATCTTATATTTGAGTGTAAAGCGCAATCAGCAAGTGCTACGGTCGGTTTGGCTTTAGTAAACGGTACAGGTTCCTTCACTAGCGCCAGATTGGCAGCGGCGGTCATGAATACTGCTCATTTCCTTGAAGGTCTTCCGATAGCACTTGCTAAAAAGCGTGCGGCCTCGTATCGAATTCGTGCTGTCAGCGTTGTGCGGCCGCTGTATAGTCGGCCAGCGAACATTACAAAAGCAAAGAAAAAACTCCATTTTTGAGGTGTCTTCTTCGTTTATAGTACTAACCCCCGATAGGGGGCTTTTTTGTAACAAGATTTGTTACTCCTGTGGTTGACGCTTGCGCTATCGTGGTGTAAAATGGTGTTAAAGTGGTTTGAAGTGGAAAAGAGTGGGGATAACTCTATTAAACTGTGGAGAAGATAAAGAAAGTAAAAGCAGCTGCCGTCATGTTCCTCGGTGAGTACCAGCATGTGCTGGACGAAAAGGGGAGAGTGGCGCTACCCGTTAAGTTTCGAACCCGATTACACGCGGGAGCGGTGGTGACGCGCGGCCTCGACAACTGCCTTTTTATTTATCCAGTAGCTGAGTGGCGGGTTTTAGCAGACCGTTTAGCAGCATTGCCAATCGCGCAGGCCAACACGCGTGCCTTCGCTCGATTAATGCTCGCCGGGGCGATGGAAACAAATGTCGATAAGCAAGGAAGGATGATGGTGCCTGACTATCTTCGCAGCTATGCGGGTCTGAATCGTAAGGTTGTCGTTGCTGGCCTTTATAACCGATTAGAATTGTGGAGTAGTGACGCCTGGGCACGGTATCGGTCTGGCACAGAAGAGAACAGTGTAGCTATTGCTGAGGCAATGAATAACGTGAACCTATAAGTATGGTATGGAGCGTACTCATAACCCCGTTCTACTATCGGAAGTACTGCGCGAGTTGGATCTCAGTGCAAATGATACGATTGTCGATGCTACGTTTGGGGGCGGTGGGCACACTCGAGCACTGCTTGAGGCAACGCAGCCAAATGGCATTGTTTTTGCTTTTGATAGAGACCCACAAGCAATTGCAGCAGCAGCTTCGCTTGCTCGGGTTCATCCTTTCAACGCAAATTTTGACGCCATGGAGAAGCTCATCCGACGGGATTATCCCAAGGCAGTTATTAATGGCGTTCTCTTCGATTTCGGTATCTCTTCCTTACAGCTTGCCGATTCATCGCTTGGACTCAGTTTTCAGTCCGACGTCCCGCTGGACATGCGGCTTGACCGATCAGGCGCTATGACGGCCGCCACCTATCTGAATGGTGTTTCGGAAGTCGAACTGGCTGATGCCATTTTTGCGTACGGCGAAGAGCGTGCGTCGAGAAGAATTGCTAAAGCTATTGTACTGGCTCGTCGACAAGCGAAGCTTGAAACCACCGGGCAATTGGTGCGCATTATAGAAACAGTATTACCACGACGAGGTCGACTACATCCGGCAACAAAGACGTTTCAAGCCATTCGCATTGTGGTGAACGACGAACTTGGTGCTATTGCCCGCGGTATTACCGCGGCACGTAATTTGCTCACGGTGGGTGGGAGAATCGTAGCAATTTCATTTCACTCGCTTGAAGATCGTATTGTAAAAAATACGTTCCGTGCCGCTGCTATGGAGTGCAGTTGTCCGAAGGGTGCGTCATGTTCGTGCCCGAATGGTCGTTGGCGGCTTTTGACCAAGAAGCCAATCGTTCCAAGTCGAACTGAACAAAAACAAAACCCTCGAGCTCGCAGTGCGAAGCTTCGAGTTATCGAAAAAATCGTATGATGCATCGTCAGCGCGTTATGTCGGTTCCATCAACTCAGAGGTATAGTCGCGTGGTCACCGTTGCGCTTGCTGCAAGTTGCGCTGGTTTTTTTGCGTTATATATAGTACTCGCGAATCATGTTTCAACACGAGGGTATGAATTAGCACGGGTCCAAGCACGGGTCGAGGCTGAACAGTCGACTTTAGAAACGGTTCAATTAGAAATTTCAGCGGCCAAAGCTTTAAATCGTATCGAGGCTGAAGCCGTCTCGCTTTCCCTCGCCCCGGTTGGAGCGGCTGAGTACGGTAGTGCGGCGACCGCTGTTGCAACTCGGTAGGGTATGAGCTGGGCCGGGTATGAGCAGGCGCCCAAAAAAAGCGGAACGAATGAGGTAGTGAGTCACGGACGTTGGAGAATAGTAAAGCTATGCATTTGCTTCGCTTTGGTAAGTATTTCATTTCGTCTTTGGCACTTGCAGGTGCGAGGGCACGATGCCTACGCACAGCAAGCCGTTGATCAGCAGACCGCCTATCAGTTGCTGACGCCGGAACGGGGAATCATATATGCTTCGGACAGTGCTGGAAAAGGAGATGTCGTGCCAATTGCTGTCAATCGCGACGCCTTTTTTGTATACGCTGAGCCGAAAAAAATTGAAGATGTTGCCGCGGCGGTTGGTGCGCTTGCACCACTCATTGGGAAAGATCCAGAGGTGCTTCGAAAGCAACTCGACCAGCCACAGGACCCTTTCGAACCATTACTACATCGTGCGCCTAGTGAAGTTGCTGCGGCTGTTCGCGCCCTAGAAATGCCGGGCATTGGACTCATTACAGAACGTGAGCGTTTTTATCCTGGGAATAACATTGCGAGCCATGTCCTTGGGTTTGTGAGCTATCGCAATGATCGTCTGGTGGGTCAGTACGGGATTGAGGGTTCCATGAATGGTACGTTGGTCGGCGTGTCTGGCAGTGCAGACGCTGAACGTACGACCGGTGGCGTTCTCATTGCGCTTGGAGACAATGACACTGTGGCGGCGCAAAACGGCAGCGATGTTGTTCTGACGATTGATTGGACGCTCGAGTACAAAGCGTGCCGCTTGCTTGAAGATTGGGTGCGGGCACACGGGGCGAGTAGCGGCAGCCTCATTGTGATGAACCCAAAGACCGGCGCAATACTGGCCATGTGTGGTGCGCCTGATTTCAATCCAAATATTTACGGAGAGACAGAGCGCATTGTTGATTTTAACAACCCATCCATATTTTTAGATTACGAGCCGGGTTCCATTATGAAGCCACTAACGATGGCGGCGGCACTCGATCAGCAAAAAGTTTCACCCACCACCACTTATACCGACACGGGAGAGGTAAAAATTGGTTCAAAAACGATTCGGAACTCTGACAATAAAGCCAATGGTTTACAGACCATGACAGATGTTTTAACAAAGTCACTCAATACGGGCGCCATATACTCGATGCGACAAGTGGGGGTAGAGGTTTTTAGAAAATATTTAGTTGATTTCGGCTTTTCAGTGCCAACGGGAATTGAGTTACCTGGTGAAGCGACGGGCGACATTAGAAGTTTGCGAAGTGATAATGAAATTTATGGGGCGACAGCCTCATTCGGTCAAGGAATAACCACGACGCCGCTCCAAATGGTGACGGCATACGCGGCCATTGCGAACGGGGGCGAACTCATGCGCCCGTACATCATAAAAGAAATTCGGCAGAAAAATGGTACTGTAATTGAAACGAAGCCGACGGCTATTCGTCGTGTTATTCGAGAGCGTACGGCGGCGCTACTCTCTGGGATGCTTGTTACGGTCATTGATTCTGGTCATGGTAAGCGAGCCGGGGTAGCCGGTTACACGTTGGCAGGGAAAACGGGTACGGCAGAAATTGCGAGTCGCAATGGAGGCTATGAGGCCGGGGCGACCATTGGTTCTTTTGTTGGGTTCGGCCCGGTTCGCGACCCGCAGTTCGCTATGATTGTTCGAGTCGACAGACCTAAGGATGTTCAGTATGCCGAATCTTCAGCCGCGCCACTGTTTGGTCAAGTAGCAAAATTTTTACTACAGTATTATGAAATTCCACCGGACCGTTAATATATGAGAAGAATTCTTCAAGCCTTGCTGTACGTTTTAGCCGCTGCCACCCTTCGGCGACATGCAACGGTTGTTATCGGTGTTACTGGTTCAGTTGGTAAAACAACGACTAAAGATAGTGCGGCTATTGTGCTCGCAACGAAGTATCGGGTACGCGCCAGTGCGAAAAGTTATAACAATGAGTTTGGCTTGCCGCTCACAATTTTGGGCGAAGATAGCCCTGGCGGTTCGCTGGTTGGTTGGGTCGCACTCATTGTTCGCTCCAGTGCTCGACTTCTGTACTACCGTCGCCGTTCGTATCCGGAGGTATTGCTACTCGAGATGGGAGCTGATCATCCGGGGGACCTTGCGAAACTAACAGCCCTGGCTCGTCCGAAGATTTCCGTCGTGACCGCTATAGCTTCGGCGCATTTAGAATTTTTTACTTCGCTTGAAGAAGTTGCAAAAGAGAAGCGGACGTTATTTACTGTTCTAGCAAAAAATGGGGTAGCAATTATGAATGCCGATGATCCACTAGTAGCGGCGAGCGTGGTGCCAGACGGGGTTCGGGTACTCAGTTATGGCTTTTCTACGTGCGACGTTCGGGCGCATGATGTGGCAACAACCTTTGAGCGGACAGGTGAAACAGGGACGTCGGTGCAAGTAGTTACGAGTTTCAAGGTAACGACTGGCGGCTCGACTGTGCCGGTGCACCTCTATGGGCTCATGGGTGTTCCGGCTGTTACCTCGGCCTTGGCGGCTATAGCCATTGGGGTCGCAATGGACGTTACGGTTGTGGATGCCGCACATGCGCTAGCAGGTTACCAAGGAACCCCGGGCCGACTACGATTACTGCCAGGGGTTCGCGGTACGACACTCATTGATGACAGCTATAATGCTTCACCAAAAGCGGCCTTAGCTGCAGTGGATGTCTTAGCGTCAGTGCCGATTGTTGCCGGTCAGTGGCGCTGGGCAGTGCTTGGCAGTATGGCTGAACTGGGGTCAGACACAGAAAGCGGCCACACTTCGGTTGGGGAGTATATAGTACAGCGCGGCATAAGTGGTCTGGTTACTGTTGGCGAACGAGCTCGCATTATAGCCCAAGCGGCACGTAAGGCTGGCATGGATCCACACATGATTTTCTCATTTGCTAAGTCCACAGAAGCCGGCCAGTTTTTACAGGACAGACTGCAGACCGGCGACATAGTACTCGTGAAAGGTTCACAAATCATGCGCATGGAGCACGTCGTGAAGGAATTATTAGCGGAGCCGCTTCGTGCTGAAGAGTTGCTAGTACGGCAAAGTCCAGAGTGGCAATAACGTTGACGGAACTCACAAAAGCCGATACCTTTCCGCCATTGTGCCGCGTTCGTCTAATGGTTAGGACACCGCGTTCTCAACGCGGTAATACGGGTTCGATTCCCGTACGCGGTACCAAAAAGTTTCTGACCCATTTTGGGTCGGAAACTTTTTTTGTCGCTGAAGGGAATCGAACCCGGGAAAGGGGTCGGGGAAACGGTAGTTTCCCCGCAGCGGAATTATTCAAACCGAGGGGTTTGAAAGAGGAGCCTCGGCGACGAGGGTTCTAGAAGCGAAGCCGAGTCAGACTCGGCGAAGCGACGGATTCCCGTACGCGGTACCAACAAAAATCCGAGCCCATCTGGGCTGGGATTTTTGTTGTGTATGGAGCGACCCCGACCACGACGTGCGTCGGGGTACGCGGCCAGTATCCTGATGTTTATCTAGCGTATCCCGTGAAGCCTTGGCGAAACGGGATAGCGGTAAAGAACTTTCCGCTCGATGGGGAAAGTTATTTTGTTCAATCGGCATGTCCTGCCAGCGAGTGAAATGGGAAAGGTCATAAAGAGGAGTCCGCCCTGACGGACGACGAGGGTTCTAGAAGCGAAGCCAAGTCAGACTTGGCGAAACGGGATAGCGGTAGAAAACGTTCCGTTCGACGCAGATTTATTATGTTGAGATTAGCACCTGGCTTAAGTTTTAGTATCGTTTTAACTATGTTTCAATGTACTAGTACGATGAATATACTGAGAATTCTATTTTGTGAATACGCCATTGACAGTCACTATTTTTTAGGCTAAAGAAAGGTGTCCGTCATTGCGGACAGAGGCGAAACGTCATAAGACCTGTTCTCGAAAGAGAACGCACACTGGGATGTTTCGCCTCTCCCCTTGAGGTTGCAAATAAAACTTGTTGCTTCAAGGGGAGTACGTGGGTCTGTTAGTACTTAATGAGTACGCTGAGTTAACTGTACACCCTGGGGCGAGACGAGAGACGACCTGTTTCTTAGATGAAACGTAATTTGGTCTGTCTCGCCCCTCCCCTTAAGATTACAAAAGCAAACCTTGTAATTTTAAGGGGGGTACGTGGATCTGAATGTACTTCGGTACGTGCGTAATCATGCATCCCCTTGGGGCGAGACGAGGCGATTATTGTTTCTTAATTGAAACGTGTTTCGTGATGTCTCGCCCCTCCCCTTAAACTCACAAAAGCTAACTTTGTGGCTTTAAGGGGGTACGGAGAACTGAATGTACTTCGGTACGTTAGCAATGATGTATCCCCTTGGGGTGAGACGATATCGCAATTGTATCTTAACTGATACGTCTGTATTTTTGTCTCGCCCCTCCCCTTCAGATTACAAAAAAGTAGTTTGCAGTTTGAAGGGGAGTACGCATATGAAGATGTACCTCCTGGTACGGTAATCAGAGTGTACTCCTTGGGGCGAGACGATATGATGCTGGTATCTTAACTGGTACGTTTGTTGAAGTGTCTCGCCCCTCCCCCTAAGCTTAGGGCAATGCTCATTGTTGTAGGTTCAGGGGGAGGAAGGATAGGCCTGACTTCCAGTGAAACGTGTGTACGTTTTTCGTTCAGAAACGTCACTGACTTTGTTTCACTGCTCTTTCATAACTTATTCCCAACCTGTTCCTTCGGGAACGAAGCAGTACCTATAGGGAGGGTACCGTGGAACGTATTATTGGAATTCAGCATCGAGTCAAGAAGACCGCCAAAGGGGAAGCCCACCCTACGCGGGTGTGCATTCTCGACAACGGGCAGGTGCAGTTGTTCGAGCTGGCGACTGAGTCGGAAGAGCTAGACTTCGTGCTCGGCCGACTGCCCGTTTCGTATCGAGACGCTGAAGCGGGCGATGCGCTTGATGCAGTTGCGGAGCATCATCGCCAGTGGCGCAAGGTGCGTGAAGGGGAGGCTAGTGACGGTACGGCCTTATTCATCACGAGTGAACACGGTGGTGTGCGCCGTCTTCAGATACCGGACGTGCGTGAGGGGCTCAAACCTGGCGATAAGGTCGCCATGGTGCTCGGTGGGTCGGGCGATGCGTTCGCATACGCTCTCTCCAATCGCGGTGCAGCCATCGGTGCGACGGTGCATCGGTTGCCGCCCAGAAATCTCGCCCTGTGTCGAGGAGACAACAGCAAGGAAAAAGACGCAGAGCTTTTGGCTCGCTATCTGGAATCAGGTGGTGTTGGGTATCATCTTGTTCGCTCGCGCGATCGAGATGTCATTCGTCTCAGCATCTGCTTCCATGAGCGAATGCTGGCACTGAAAGATCTCATGGCGGCCCAGCAGCGACAGCATGGTCGAGCGATTGGTCAAATCTTTCTTTCTGAGGAGGGTCAGTATCCGGAGGGTGCACTGCTCGACGCAGTTACCACACTGCGTACCAGCGATGATTTGCTAGGTGCGTTGACGGTGGCGCATGAAGAACAGCTAGCGCGGCTGGTTGATGCAGCACAGAGTATGCCACTCTACGCTGCAGTGTTTGCGGATATCAAAGGCATCGGCCCACGAATTGCCGCTGGCATCATTGCAGCGACTGTGGATATTCGCCGATTTCCTTCGGTGCACGCATTCAAGGCGTTCTGTGGTGTTCATGTGCTGAGTGGCGGTAAGTACGGTGACGTACCGACGGATCAGCAGTTTCCCCGCAATAAGCGAGGTGTTGCAGGCAACTGGCAGCGCGACGCCCGCCAGGCGTTGTATTTGGCAGCGGCCGATCAGTTCGTGAAACGGCCTAATACGGAGTGGGGCCAGCGCCTCATTGCCAACAAGGAAAAGTGCCGAGCAAAGCATCCGGTAGTGATGTGCAAGCAGTGTGCCGCAGAGTTTGGTAGCACCTGTGCCAAGCTGAAGCACACGCGGCGCTATACCGACGGCCACATCCATCGAATGGCCTGCTGGAGAACGGCGACGCAACTTGCGGTGTACATTTACCGCGCTTGGCGGCGGTTCGAACGTGCACAGGAAGCCATCACCGACGTCAGTCAGGCGGCGTAACCAAAACAAGGAGGGGTAAAAGGAGTAGATCGGGGGGCGAGACGAGATTACAATTGTATCTTAACTGATACGTCTATCTGTATGTCTCTCCCCTCCCCTTCAGATTACAAAAAAGTAGTTTGCAGTTTGAAGGGGATCATATTGTGTACCGACTAGTTGCAGTAACACTGCCATAGAAAGGAAAGCAGTCAGACGAAGAAATCTGCTTGCTTAATTATCTTTTTTGTGTTATGGTATGTAACATAATAAGAATTCTTCACTATGCCCGATCAAGACCCGACAATAGAAGATCCCCGCGAGGCAGCAGCACGAGAAATGGATAAAAAAACGGCTGAGACTGAATTTAAATACGGTCAAAGAGTAACCGTTGAACGAAGCGGTCAAGATGGTGCCCCAAATTATATGGAAGACGGCTGGCAGGTTGTATATGAGCTTGATAATGGCAGCGTCTTAGTTCGAAATTCTGAGGGGGCTGAGAAATATCCAAGCAAAGAACTATTACGTTCTTGGCAGGATCCTAAGAATGATGAAAGAAGTCTCAATCCAGAAAAGCCAACTGCTGCTGTGCCAACTCCAGAGGTAAGTCAAAGGGAATCGGGTGAGCCAATCGTTATTGAATTTTTACCTTATCAAAAGGTTCGAGTTTTACGTGACGGTGCGACTGAGCCTGAAGAAGGATGGGAGGTGGTGAGCGCTGATTTTACCGCTGAACCACCACGTGTACTTGTAAGGAACCAGAGTGGCATTACAAAGAATGTTCGGAGAGAAAAGTTGATAGCCTGGCAGAGTCAGTAGTTTTTTCAATTTGTCATCCTTCATGACCTGGCAGATTCTTGCCGTCATCGCGCCGTTCTTGTGGGCGTGTACAAACATCATCGATAAGTTGGTGATGGAAAAATACGCTCGGCGCTCTATTGTGCCAATCGTTTTTGATAGCATCTGCGGGGTTGTGATTGGTGCGGCACTCGTTACCTATGCTGGCTGGCAGAACATAACGCCGGTCATTTTTGCGTTGGGGAGCGGCGCCGGTCTTATACTGTTACTTGCCAGTCTTTTATATTTTGCAGCAGTACGGCGTGGCGACATTTCACGACTCGTGCCAATGCTTTACTTCGTGCCGCTGTTTGTGGCCGTATTGGCCGCCGTATTCCTAAATGAAGTTTTTCCGGCCGTTCAGTATGTTGGGGTGCTGCTCTTGGTGTCAGGCGCAATACTAGTGAGCTACCAAAACGGGCGTATCGTGGTTGGCTCATCGATGTTTTTTCTTTTGGCCGCGACCATGCTGTGGGCAACAGCCATCGTCATTGAAAAGGGCATTGCGCCTGCTTCCTCAGCGCTGCTCATCCTTGGCCTCACCCGTTTCGGCGCTGGGTTGGCATTGCCGGCACTCCTATACTTTGGGGGCCGGGAGTTTCTCTGGACCATGCGGCAGCATGGCGTCTACGCACTCGGAGCCATGGGTTCGGCAGAGCTGCTTGGAACTACAGCCGAACTGGCGTTCTACGGGGCGCTCATACTTGGTCCAGCAACACTCGTTTCTGCCGTAAGTGCCGTTCAGCCGTTTTATGTATTAGTGCTCGTGGCTGTACTGGGATTTTTTGTGCCAAGCCTTTTAGAAGGTAGAACGACCGCTAAATCTTTCCTATTCAAATTTGTTGGTATAGTTGTTATGGCAGCCGGAAGTCTACTGGTCACATAGGGATTCTTGACAGGTTTTGCATCAGTTTTTATACTGTTAGCACTCTAATAAAAAGAGTGCTAAATTGTTTCCATGGAGTTTCCAGCCATTAATACCCGTCAGGCAAGTATCCTCGAGAGCATTGTTCGTCTTTATATAGAGACGGCTTTGCCCGTTGGTTCTGCCTTGGTACTGGCTCGTTCAGGGCTTAATGTAAGCCCGGCAACGGTGAGAAATGACATGGCGGAGCTTGAGTTGGCTGGTTACATTGCAAGCCCACACACCTCTGCCGGCAGAGTGCCAACAGAGCTGGCGTACGAGTACTACATTGCTCATTTTCTGAGCGACGTTTCCTTGCCCACTCCTGAAGAGCGACAGTTGCAGCACATTACGCAGTCGTACCAGGAGTTCAATGAACGGGTCCGCCAATTAGCCAAAGCCGTGGCTGGCTTCTCTTCAGCCGGCGTATTCATTGCGTCCGCTAATCAAGACATCTTCTACACGGGTCTGACTAACCTTTTTGCGCAGCCAGAGTTTCGAGAACAAGAGCAGGTGCACGCCATGAGCCAGGTGCTCGATCATTTGGGCGACGCCATGGCTGATATGTTTACGACCGCCGTAACGGACGACGTCTCAATACTCGTCGGTAGTAGAAACCCTCTTGGGAGCACGTGCAGTGTTATTCTGACGCACTGCCGAGTATCACCAGAGGTCGATATCATCTTTGGTATTCTCGGGCCGACACGCATGGACTACGACCGTAACGTTGCTCGGTCTGAACGATTTCGAGAATTTATGCATCAATAACTATGGACAACACTACGAACAACAACCCAGAACCAATAGTCGTTGAAGACGCACTCAACACGCCATCGAATGATGACGTTACTCTTGCATCGCAAGCAGCCGAATATTTGGCTGGCTGGCAGCGGGCGCGGGCCGACTATCAAAATTTAAAACGGTTGAACGATGAACGGTTTTTAACCGTGAACCGAGAAGTAAAACGTTCATTGTTACGGGATGCCGTGCCGGTTTTTGATGTACTGGGTCAAGCGCACAAGCAGTTTTCCAGTGGTGATAATTCAGCGTGGCTCGAGGGGGTGAAGCAGATTCTCGCAAGTTGGGGTGAGGTGTGTAAAAAATGGAATGTCACTGTCGTTCCTACTATTGGTACTGAGTTTGACCCGCGAATTCATGAGAGTGTTGGGGCTGACCCCCATACAGTGTCTGGGCGAGTTGCGGCAGAAGTGCAGGGTGGCTACTTAGTTGATGGTGAGCTCATTAGTCCGGCCAAGGTTATTGTGGGTACTGCACCACCTGACTCACCTTAGGCAGTTGTGAATAATTCACAATGTTTAAAAAGTCAGTCAGTCCCGCGTAGGCGGGGCCGTAGAACAAACAATATTACTACCAACGCAAATTCTTAATTCTATAAATCAGTAATTCATACAATATGGCAAAGATTATCGGTATAGATCTCGGAACAACAAATTCATGCATGGCCGTTCTTGAAGGGGGCGAACCAAAGGTTATAGAAAACCAAGAAGGGAATCGCACAACGCCGTCGGTCGTCGCCATGTCGAAGAGTGGCGACAGGTTAGTTGGTCAAATTGCCAAGCGGCAGGCCGTGACAAATCCAGAAAACACGGTTTTTTCAGTGAAGCGTCTTATTGGACGCCGATTCAGCGACGAAGAGGTGCAGCGCGATACAAAGCATATGCCGTACCGCATTGCTAAAGCTGGTGACGGCATTAAGGTTGTCATGGGCGACAAGGAATTTACCCCACAAGAAATTTCGGCCATGGTGCTGCAGAAGTTAAAGGCGGACGCCGAGGCAAAGCTTGGTGAGCCAGTAACTGAGGCAGTCATTACTGTGCCAGCCTATTTTAACGACGCGCAACGGCAGGCCACCAAAGACGCTGGTGAAATTGCGGGCTTGAAAGTACGTCGCATCATTAATGAACCAACCGCAGCCGCGCTCGCCTATGGCTTAGACAAGCATAAGGACGAGAAGATTGTTGTTTACGACCTCGGCGGTGGTACGTTTGACGTGTCAGTCCTTGAGGTTGGTGACGATACCGTTGAAGTCAAAGCGACCAATGGCGACACGCACTTGGGTGGCGATGACTTTGATCAAGTTATTATTGAGTGGATATTGGCTGAGTTCAAAAAAGATCAGGGTATCGACCTGGCAACAGACAGGTTAGCGTTGCAGCGCATTAAAGAAGCGGCTGAGAAAGCCAAGATTGAGCTTTCAACTGCTCAGGAAACAGAAGTTAATCAACCCTTCATCACCTCTGACGCTGCCGGACCAAAGCACCTGTCGCTTAAGCTCACTCGTGCCAAGCTCGATGAATTGGTGCGCGGTTTAATTGAAAGAACGCTGGAGCCTTGTCGCAAAGCACTTTCTGACGCGAAACTCACTGCCAAAGAGATTGACCAGGTGGTCATGGTTGGTGGTATGACCCGAATGCCATTGGTTCTGAAAACTGTTGAAGAGTTTTTTGGCAAGAAACCGCACTTGGGTGTTAATCCAGACGAAGTCGTGGCCATCGGCGCGGCCGTTCAAGCTGGTGTCCTGCAGGGTGAAATTAAAGACGTGCTGCTCTTAGATGTGACCCCTTTGTCGTTAGGTATTGAAACCTTGGGTGGGGTAATGACAAAGCTCATCGAGCGCAACACCACTATTCCAACCTCAAAGTCGCAAGTGTTCTCTACGGCTGCCGATAATCAGACGTCTGTTGAGGTGCATGTGCTGCAAGGTGAGCGAGATATGGCTGGCGACAACAAATCGCTCGGTCGGTTTGTTCTCTCTGGTATTCCACCTTCCGCCCGTGGCGTACCACAGGTTGAAGTAACGTTCGACATTGATGCGAACGGGATTTTGAACGTTAAAGCGGCTGACAAGGCAACCGGCAAAGAGCAGGTAATTACGATTACCGCGTCTTCTGGTCTCTCAAAAGAGGAGATTGAAAAAATGAAGAAGGATGCCGAAGTGCATGCCTCGGAAGACAAAACAAAGCGTGAGCTTGTTGAAGTTCGTAATGCCGCCGACGGGCTGGTGTACTCAACCGAAAAAGCGGTTCTTGATGCCGGCGATAAACTAGATGCTGCGGTGAAGACTGAAGTGCAAGAAAAAGTTGACGCATTGAAGCAAGTTAAGGATGGCGAAGATCTTGAGGCAATTAAGAAAGCTTTTGATGAGCTCGGCGTGGTGGTGCAAAAGGTTGGTGCCGCGCTCTATAAGCAGCCAGATGCGACAACGCCGCCTGATGCGGCTGCCGCAGACCAGGGTGACCAGCCTGCTGCCGAGGATGCAACGTATCGTGAGTCGACCGATGAGAAAAAAGATTCTACACCGAACGCTTAAAACATTAACAGCAATACTATGGCCGATCAGCAGATTCAAATTAAGGCGGGTGATGAAACATTGAAAGGTGTATACGCAAATCTAATGCAAGTGAGCCATCTCAATGAAGAGTTTGTGCTCGATTTCATGACCGTGTACCCGTTTCAGAATATTGGCACACTTAACGCCCGTGTTCTCATTAGCCCGGCGCACATGAAGCGAATGATTGCGGCTATGCAAGAAAATATGAAGCGATTCGAAGATGCCCATGGCACCATTCAAGCTGGTTCGGTGACAAATCCGGAAGTTGGCTTTCAAGCATAAACAGTCCTCATTAAACAAAAAAATTCTACATGGCGAAAGACTTCTATAAAGTGCTTGGCGTTCCGAAAGGTGCTTCGCCGGAAGAATTGAAGAAAGCGTATCGTCGGTTGGCGCACAAATTTCACCCAGACAAGGCGAAAGAAGGAACAACTGAACACAAAGAGCATGAGCAGCGCTTCAAAGAGATTAATGAGGCGTATCAAGTTTTGTCTGACACAAATAAGCGTCAGCAGTACGACCAATTCGGTGCGACCTTCGATCAGGGGCCGGCCGGAAGCGGGTATGGTCAGGGGTTTGGTCAAGGTGGCAATGTTAACGTAGATTTCGAAGACCTTGAGGATTTGCTCGGTGGCGTGTTCCGTGGTTTTGGTGGGACTCGACGGGGAGCAAAAACAAAGCGGGGTTCAGATATTCAGGTAACGGTTACGTTATCGTTCTCGGAAGCGGCGCTTGGCTCGTCTCAAAAATTGCGGCTCTATAAGCACATTGCGTGCGGTGTCTGTGCTGGTGACGGTGCGGCCAAGGGGAGTGCGCGAATAAAATGTTCAGAGTGCGACGGCAGCGGGCAGAAGACAGATGTTCAAAGTACAATTTTTGGAAGCTTTCAGACAGTGCGCACGTGTGAAACCTGTGCTGGTCGGGGAACAAAACCAGAGCACACCTGTGAGACGTGTCGGGGAACGGGCGTTGTTCGTGACACTGTTGAGGTGTCGGTTTCCATACCGCCAGGCGTAAGTGACGGGGACACCTTGCGGGTGGCTGGGCAGGGCGAGGCAATCAGTGGTGGCCACGCGGGAGATTTATACGTTGCTGTTCGAGTAGAAAGAGACAGCCGTTTTGAGCGGCATGGGAATGATGTTGTCTCCAGACTTGCCGTTTCTGTGCCTGAAGCAGTACTTGGCACCGAGAAAACAGTTACAACGCTTGATGGCGATATTGTTCTCACTGTTCCTGCTGGTACTGCTAGTGGCGCCATACTTCGCGTGCCGGGTCGGGGTATTGGTACATCGGGTAGTCGAAGAGGGGACCATCTGGTTCAGGTTACTGTTACGATACCTTCAAAACTATCAAAAACAGCCCGAAAGCTTTTTGAAGAATTAGGCGACGCCCTCTAGCGTTGAACGGTTCGGCGGTAAACGTGTTCGCTTCATGTGAATTTCGCGCTATACTACTAGCATAGCGTAATCATCACATGCTCGAAGCGATTCAAAGTATAAATTGGTCCGTACCAAGTTGGGATTTATTTATTGCCTTATTTTTTGTTGCGTCTGTTTTTTTCTACAGTTTCCATGTCGGCCGAGATCGACTGGTTGTTTTGCTCATTGCAACCTATATGGCGTTGGCTGTAGCCAATGCTGCGTCGCAATTTGGCGTATTGGTGTCGTTGACGTCAGCCGCTGAGGCGCACGTTTCGTTTCAATTGTCGGCATTTTTAGGAGTTTTTCTTTTTATATTTGTAACCCTATCGAGTAGCGTCTTGCTTAACGCTCTAACCGCTGGTTTGCAGGGTTCGTGGTGGCAGGTGCTCATATTTGGCATGCTACAAGCCGGGCTATTCATGAGTATCATCCTATCCCTTTTACCAACCGACCTTCTGGCTTCGTTGTCGCCAGTAACGAGAGACTTGCTCGTGAGCGGACAAGCACGATTCGTGTGGGTCACCGTACCTATTGTTGCCCTCGTACTTTTTGAGCGTCGTTCAAAGAGCTAGCATGCAGGTGCTTCGTCTTTACGATTCACTCAGTCGTCGCAAAAAGGTTTTTAAGCCCATTCGGCGACGGGTCGGGCTTTATACGTGTGGTCCCACGGTGTACGACTACGCGCATATAGGTAATTTTCGAACATTTGTTTTTTATGACATCGTGCGAAGAACACTTCGTCACCTTGGATATCCGGTGCAGCACGTCATGAATATTACTGACGTTGGACACTTAGCAGCTGACTCGGATTTCGGTGAGGAAAAAATGGCCGCTGCGGCTCTTAGAGAGCGAAAAAATGCTTGGGACGTAGCCAAGGCATACACAAAAAGTTTTCTCGAAGATGCGGCCAAGCTTAATGTGTTACCCGCCAACAAACTGCCTCGGGCGACAGAGCACATTCCCGAGCAAGTGGCGCTTATCAAAGAGTTAGAACGTAAGGGATTTACGTACAGAACAAGTGACGGCATTTATTTTGATACAGCAAAATTTCCGAAGTACGGTCGTCTGTCTGGTCAAACACTCAAAGACAAAGTAGGCGGTAAGCGAGTCGCTATTGGCGACAAGCGTCAGGCAAGTGATTTTGCGCTTTGGAAATTTTCACCAACCGGGGTGAAGCGAGATATGGAATGGCCAAGCCCATGGGGCAAGGGTTTTCCTGGTTGGCACATCGAGTGTTCGGCTATGAGCCGGAAGTACTTACGGCAACCGTTCGATATTCATTCTGGGGGGGTAGATCATTTGGCAGTGCATCACGAAAATGAGATTGCTCAATCCGAGGCAGCCTACGGTAAGCCGTTGGCAAACTATTGGTTGCACGGTGAATTTTTAATTGTTAAGCAAGCACGTGGTGGCTTTAAGCGTATGGGAAAATCAGAGGGGAACCTCATGACAGTTTCTGATGTAGCGACAACGTATAACGTTGACCCATTGGCACTCCGATACCTTTTTTTGCAGACCCATTACAGAAAGCCTTTGCAGTTTGATTCGTCCGCTCTCTTGGCAGCGAATCAGGCGTTAGTACGACTTCGGGAACACGTTGCTCGACTACCACGGGCTACGCGTATTGGTGTGCCGCAAATTGAAAGTGCATTTGCGGCAGCTATAGCGAACGATTTTGACATTCCAAAAGCGCTCGCCATTGTTTGGCAATTAGTGCGCACGACAAAGAAGTACGAGGGTGCGGCAGTGCGGCGGTCGTTACGTTCATTCGATACTGTCTTAGGGCTTGGCATTGAAACTGCTCGGACAGTTTCGACTATTCCGGATACCGTGCAGCAGCTGGCGAGCGAGCGAGAAAAAGCGCGAAAAGAGAAGCGGTGGGCCGACGCAGACAGCGCACGGGATGAGGCTCAGCGGTTGGGGTATCGCATTGAAGATACTCCAAGCGGCCCACAGATAAAAAAAATATAAGGTATGGCTACACCAGAAATTAAAAGAGAATACACGGCAACCCCCGAGCAAGAGTTCAGTGAAACTGCTCCGCAAACTATTCCGAGAACCGCAGTACCCGATAGCGCTGAGCCCGTGGCGCGCGCGGTGCCGCAACCGGTGTTGGTGCCAATTGTTTCCCCCCTTCAATCAGCACCAAAAAGTCAGACACTGCAAGAGATAGAAACGATTATGGCCGAAGATTTGGCGGGCATATACGCTTCACTTGATGCACCAACCAGAAGCGCCTTAAGGGTGTCTGGAGAGCAGGCAGCATTGAAGATTAGCATTCTTTTGCAATCAGCCAGTTCGCAATTAATTAAAATTATCAAAATCATTCGCGATTGGTTGCGAACCATTCCGGGCATTAGCTGGGCTTTTATTGAGCAGGAAACAAAAGTGAAAACAGGTAAGCTTTTGCGTCTTACCGATAAGCACGATAGGTATGAGTAGCTTCCTCCCAGCAGTGCCAAGTATAAACGAACTCACCGCCACAGTGCTCGTGTGGGGTATGATTAGCGCCGCGACGGCCCTTCTTTTTCTTTTCGTACTCTACGTATTTTATCGCCGTTTGTATCATACTGGTGCATCGTTTAACAAGGTAACCTTACTCATTACCGTACCAAAGCGTAGTCAGCAGCAAGATGAAGACAGTACGATTGAAAAAATCCGTCAGCAGATAGCCGTAGCGGAAACATTTTTTGCGGCGATTGCGGGGCTTCGAGCGGACAGAAGCGTTAGTTCCTATGTACTTGGTCGTCGTGACCATCTGTCTTTGGAACTCGTTGCTTCACAAGGCCTTCTCTCTTTTTACATTGTCGTGCCAGCGTCACTTCGTCGTTATGTTGAACAGCAAATTCATGCGCAATATCCTGATGCCAATATTGACGTCGTCATTGAGCCAAACATTTTTTTATCACATGGCGTGGTTCGAGCTGCTGGGCTGCGTTTTCGTCGTTCGTTTATGTTTCCATTGCGTACGTATAATGATATAGAAACAGACCCCTTAGCGGCTGTAACGAACGCATTTAGTCGGGTGGGTACGAATGGTGCTGCGTTGCAAATAGTTATTCGCTCTGCCAAGCGACGATGGCATAGGTTTGGGCAGCGAACGGCAGCTGAATTTCATCAGGGTCACTCATTCCGCGAAGCATATGCCCGTGGTCAGCGAAGCACCTTTATGCGTGGCGTGTCAGCCTTTATGCGGGCATTTCATAATCAAGCGATGCCAAAACAGCCAGCGGCACAAGCCGAGCAGGTACGGCCACATCAACTGTCGGCCCTCGAGCAAGAGATGGCTAAACGGGTTGAACAAAAGACAAGTAAGGCTGGCGTTGAGGCGAACATTCGTATAGTGGTCTCGGCCAGTACTGAACATGATGCCGATAGAATGCTTGATAATATGGTGCAAACGTTCAGTCAGTATAACCTTTACCAGTACGGTAACAGTTTCGTTCCCGTGCGAGTCCGCCGGCAAGTGGCATTCATACGGCGGTTTATCCATCGTCAATTTGTTCGTCGCAATTCGGTAATTCTGAACACGGAAGAGCTCGCCAGTCTATTTCATTTTCCATTGCCCTCGACCGAGACGCCGAATATTCGTTGGTTGCGTTCAAAGAAAGCCCCGCCGCCAAATGAGTTGCCTGACGAAGGCATAGTGTTGGGTGTCAATCGATATCGCGGCGTAGATCGCGTTGTTCATTTTGACCCGGCCGATCGTCGTCGGCACTGCTACATTATTGGTACCACCGGCTCCGGAAAATCAGTGCTGATGGGGGAGATGGCCAAGCAAGATATTAAGGCCGGGCACGGGGTTTGTATTATTGATCCGCACGGCTCATTGGTTGAAGAAATACTTGAGAGTATACCGCCGGAGCGAGCCAAAGACGTCATTTATTTTGATCCGTCAGATACTGATCGGCCACTCGGGCTGAACATGCTCGAAGCCACGACGCCAGCCGAAATGGATTTTGCGACACAGGAAATGATTGCCATTTTCTACAAGCTGGTGAGCGACCCTTCAATGATTGGTCCAATGTTCGAACATAACATGCGTAACGCCATGCTAACGCTTATGGCTGACCCGTCGGCACCAGGGACGCTTGTGGAGATTCCCCGCATGTTCACTGACACTGAATTTCAGCGTCGTAAGGTAAAAAATCTAACTGATCCGATAGTCAAAGCCTTTTGGGAACAAGAAATGGCCAAGACGTCAGACTTTCACAAATCGGAAATGCTTGGGTATCTCATTTCAAAAGTTGGTCGATTCATCGAGAATGCCATGATGCGAAACATCATTGGTCAGCCGAATTCGGCTTTTGATTTCCGTCGCGTTATGGATGAGAAGAAGATTTTTCTTGTGAATCTTTCAAAAGGAAAAATTGGAGAAATGAATGCGAATTTATTGGGCCTTATTATTGTTTCTAAGCTGCAAATGGCCGCGCTGTCTCGGGCTGACTCTCCGGCCGATTCATTTCCCGACTTTTATCTTTACATCGATGAATTTCAGAACTTCATCACGGATTCGATTGCGACGATTCTTTCTGAAGCTCGAAAGTACAAGCTCAACCTTGTTATGGCGCACCAGTACGTTGGTCAACTCGTCCAAGGACAGGATACAAAAATTCGCGATGCGGTATTGGGGAATGTGGGTACGATAATTAGTTTTCGGGTGGGCGTTGAAGATGCTGAGGTTTTGGCCAAAGAGTTTGCTCCGGTCTTTAGTGAGTACGACCTGATTAATGTTGATCGTTATCACGCCTACGTTCGACTATTGGTCCACAATAGTGTCACCCGGCCGTTCGACATAGACACCTATCCGCCAACTATTGGTTCTGCCGAACGGGCACTTTTACTTCGTGAAGCATCACGGCTTCGCTACGGTAAAGATCGGCAGTCGGTTGAGAATGACATTCTTCTGAGAAGTAAAATTGGCCAGCTGGGTGTTACAAATGCGGTCGACGGGCCAGCACGATAGTTGAAAACTTTTTGTTAGAACACAAAACACGCTAGACGCAAGTTTATTGGGTCGCTATACTGAATGAGTGCGTAAAAGTGTCTGTCCAAAAAAAGAAAAATGCAAAACGAACAAGATATAAATATAATTACCCCGACGGATGTTCTAGAGGATGAACCCTCGAATACAAAACACATTGTTGACGCCAAGGTTGCTTTGGCGCATCAGTTGCTTGAAGAGGCAGTTACATTACTTGAAAGAGTTCGTCGGTTGCTTAATATGGAAACGGTTGCGGCTAGTGGAGAGGGTGAGGAAGAGGTACTAGAAGATGATGACGAAGCGGGTGAAGGTCGTGTTGTTGAGGGTATCTTTGACGGACAACGGATGATTGGTCCCGACGGTCGTCACTATTCAGTGCCGGCCAATTATGCCTCTAAGTCTAAGCTTATTGAGGGCGATCTGCTGAAGTTAGTCATTACGGCTCGTGGCGCATTCGTTTATAAACAGATTGGTCCGTCACCCAGGCGACGACTACTCGGACTACTCGAGCATTCAACAACAGGCAGTGACTGGTGCATTAATGTGAGTGGCCGACGATATCACGCGTTGACTGCGAGTGTTACTTTCTTCCGAGGTCGTGAGGGCGACGAAGCAGTTATACTGGTGCCAGAGGGTGGTGAAAGTAAATGGGCGGCAATTGAAAATATTATTCACGATCGGGGTTAGTTTTGTTGGTATTCTGCCATTGAGCCTAAGGCTGTTTTGCGGTACGCTGCAGTAACTATGCCAAGCGCACTCTATCAAAAATACCGCCCTAAGACCTGGCAAGACGTTACGAGCCAGCAGCATATTAAAACCACCCTTCAGCACGAGATTGAGCGAGACACCATAGCGAATAGCTATCTGTTCGTTGGTCCTCGAGGTGTTGGAAAAACAACTGTCGCCCGTCTTTTTGCAAAAGCTATAAATTGTACGGCTCGCGCTAAGGGCAGTGCCGAGCCATGTTTGCAGTGTCAAAGTTGTTTGAAAATTGAAGCACGCCAGTCACTTGATATTATTGAAATTGATGCCGCCTCGCATACAGGCGTTGATCATGTCCGTGAGCACATTATTGCTTCGGCCGAAGTTCATGCCGGTCACGGGGCCTATCGGGTTTTTGTGATTGATGAAGTGCACATGCTTTCGACCGCGGCCTTCAACGCCATGTTGAAGTTGATTGAAGAACCGCCACAGCATGTTGTTTTTATACTCGCCACAACCGAGGTACATAAAGTACCGCAAACTATAATTTCTCGCTGCCAGCGTTTTGATTTTAAACGCATTAGTGCCTCAGGGGTTCGAGATAGGTTGCGTCGTCTGGTGGACGCTGAACGGGCAAACGTTGCCGCTGATGTACTCGCCGCCATTGCGCTGGCGGCTGATGGTTCGCTTCGAGATGCGGAAAGTATGCTCGGTCAAGTGCTGGCGCTCGGCGAAGCCGAAATCACCATGGAGGAAGCGTCGCTGGTTATTCCTCGGGCGGTCATTAGTGAAGCTGCCGGTATGGCTGGGTCAATGCTGCGCGGTGCCGGTGGTGAGGCCATTGTGCGTATGCAGCAGCAAATTGATGCGGGTATTTCAGTGCCGGTACTTATGGACGAAAGTGTTCGTTGGCTTCGGACGTTACTGCTCATTCGAGCCAATGACCGGCCAGACTTATTTATGCAGGACGTATTGGGAGAGCTTTTTGAAACAGCTCTAGAACAGTCTCGAGCCGTGTCAGCAACGAATCTTATGTCGGCGCTCGACATTTTTATTCGTCGCCGGCAACTACTTGGTCAGGGCCCCGTCGAGCAATTACAAATGGAACTTGCGATTTTAGAGGTAGCTGAACGTATTGGCGTACGTGATGAGTCTCCGAGAGTACAAGGCAGTTCAAGTACGGCTTTACCGGAACCCGAGATAGCGTCGCAGGAAGTGAAGCCGTCAAAACCAGAAGTACGTGAGGCGTCTGAGGTCGTCGATGTCGCCCCTATTGCCGGCCGATGGCAGGAGTTCGTGTCGCATGTGGCGGAAAAAAATCGTTCTCTTTCGTATGTGCTGGCAGCGGCGGTGCCGCTTGGGGTGAGCGGTAATCGGCTCGCCATAGGCGTGCAGTATCCGTTTCATGTGGATAGACTAACAGAATCAAAAAATAGAGCTATTTTGACAGAGGCGGCTGGTTCTTTTTTTGGAACAGCATATTTATTAGATATTAGTATCGTGAGTGCTGCACTATCGGTTTGACGCGTTTGCTCATTCTCCGTATGCTTTCTGAACTTATGGTTTGCGGGCAGTGCTGCCGGGTCGTCTAACGGTAGGACGCTTGGTTCTGGCCCAAGTAATCGGGGTTCGAAACCCTGCCCGGCAGCAGTGCTCGTAAGTCGTATTTTTAACCACATTATAGTATGGGTGGAAACAGCGCCAAACGCGCTCGCCAAAAGCAGAACAAAAAGCAGGCGAAGCGTGACAAGCGGAAGTAAATAATGTTTGACTGGCGTACTATGTACACTGTTGAGAGTGTACGGGCTGGGCATCCAGATAAGGTCTGTGACCAAATATCTGATGCAATTCTTGATGCCTGTTTGGCACAAGATCCATTGAGTCGAGTAGCCGTGGAGGCTTTTGGTGGCCACGGCATTATTATAATTGGTGGTGAAATAACAACCGCTGGTTACGTTGATGTTCGCAATGTGGCGTCTGCGGTCATGGCGCGGATTGGTTATAAAGAAAATATTGGTGTCGTTTCAAATATCGTTGCTCAGTCACCTGAAATTGGGGCTGGCGTAGATCAGGGTGGCGCTGGGGATCAAGGTATCATGTATGGGTATGCGACTCGGGAAACAGAACTCTATTTACCAAAGGGTGTCGCACTGGTTCATGAAATAGTGAAGCGCATTGATGCGGTGCATGATTCGGGTGCGCTGCCCTGGCTCCGGCCCGATGGCAAAGCGCAGGTCACCATTTCTGCCGGTGCGGTTGCCACGGTAGTCGTGAGTGTTCAACATACTGACGTACAGCTAGACGTTATTTCGAAGGGTATTCGTGAGCACGTGCTCGCACCCCTCAATATAGAAGCAGGTACCGTACTGATTAATCCAGCCGGGCCATTTACCCAGGGTGGTTTTTCTGCCGATACTGGTCTCACGGGGCGAAAAATTATGGTTGATACGTACGGTGGCTTGGTGCCGCATGGTGGCGGGTGTTTTTCGGGGAAGGATGCGACGAAGGTTGATCGCTCGGGCGCTTACATGGCGCGATTTGCCGCCAAAAATATAGTTGCGAGCGGTTTGACTGAGGAGTGTTTAGTTTCCGTTGCGTATGCAATAGGTAAGGCTGAACCGGTCATGTTGTGTGCAACAACGGGGGACGGAAAAGATATATCCACAGCGCTGCGTAGTTTTGATTTTCGACCAGCGGCGATTATTGAACGGTTGGATTTACGTCGGCCAATTTTTGAAAAAACTGCCGTCTATGGTCATTTCGGCAGAGTTGCCACATGGGAAGAAATACAGCCACTGCCGTAGTTCCGACGCAAAAAACTATTCTCGCCTTGCAACGTAAAATTTTACGTTGGTATGCTATTCATGGTCGACACGATTTGCCCTGGCGAGTTCGAAGAACACCCTACCGTGTACTTGTGGCTGAAATTATGCTGCAGCAGACCCAAGTAAGTCGTGTGCTGCCAAAATATGAAAAGTTTCTAGGACAATTTCCAAGCTTTAAGGCCTTGGCGGCTGCAAACCCTGCTACGGTTCTTCGTTTGTGGTCGGGCTTAGGATACAATCGCCGCGCATTACAACTGTTGGCGTGTGCTAAACGGGTTTGCCAAGAGCACAGAGGTAGATTGCCAGAGGACCATAAAACGCTCCGCAGCCTTCCTGGAATTGGTGAGTATACTGCTCGGGCGGTAAATGTTTTTTCTCGTAACAGTGCAGCGCCGTGCATCGATACGAATGTTCGTCGGGTGATTCTGTCTGAGTTAAGTTTGTCAAAGACCATGCCAGTAGGGGAACTAACCGTAGTCGCTCGACGTTTAGTACCAAAAGAAAAATCATGGTTATGGCATAGTGCACTCATGGATTATGGTGCCGCTGTTTCTACCGCACGAGCGACTGGCATTTCGCCGAAGGTCAAGCAGACGCCGTTCAAGGGCTCCGTTCGAGAAGTGCGAGGTAAAGTTCTTCGGTATCTTTTAGAACAACGGGCAGAACAGTCGATGAAAGTATTGCGGGTCGTTACCGGCGCAGAAACCCAGGTACTGCAAAAAGTTTTACTCACGTTAACGCGTGAGGGTTTTATACAGAAACGGCGAGCGGGGTATCAAATAGTAGCAGCACCGTAGCCTTTGATACGTAGATTTGCTACCATTCTTTCACTATGATAAATCGACACTATCTCATAATCGGCGGAATCGTCATTGCGGCGCTTGTCGGCGTTCGCTTACTTAGCGGTGCCTTGCGGCAGGAATCTTATTCATCCAATGTTTCAAAAATTACTATGCGGGAAGAAAATACAGAAAAATTAGGAATAGAGACATTGACCGAGGGTAACGGCGCTGTAGCCGTGTCAGGGAATCGGGTAGCCGTGCATTACACTGGCTGGTTGGTGGATGGCACAAAGTTTGATTCAAGCGTAGACAGGGGTACTCCGTTCACGTTTACCTTGGGGGCCGGTCAAGTTATTGCTGGTTGGGATCAGGGGGTGGTGGGAATGAAGGTTGGCGAAAAACGACGATTGACCATTCCTTCGCTCCTCGGGTATGGCGCATCAGGTGTTGGGCCAATTCCGCCAAATGCCACGCTCGTTTTTGAGGTTGAACTTTTGGCTATCAATTAACGTATGACGTTTGACGAGTACGCCACTGAAGCCGCCAAGACTGCACTGTATGTTAATGCTGGAAATAATGTAATTTATCCAGTCCTTGGTTTGGCGAGTGAGGCGGGTGAAGTGGCGGGTATTGTAAAAAAGGTACTTCGTGACGACGGTGGTGTATTCAGTGATGACCGCAAGAAAAAATTAGAAGCGGAGCTCGGAGATGTGCTTTGGTACGTGGCTCGGGTAGCGGCTGAAATGGATTTATCGCTCGACGCTGTTGCAAAACAAAACATTCAGAAGCTGGCGTCTCGCCAAGAGCGCGGGGTGCTGCAGGGTAGTGGCGATAATCGATAATATATGACAGACCAAACACAGATGACCAAAAGTGAACGTCGACGTCTGCGGCAAGAGGAGTTACAAAAACAGCGGGCGGCCTACAGTGCAAATGGCACACTGCGCCGAATAGGCGTGTGGTCATTTGTTGTAATCATACTTGTTGGTAGCGTGTGGGCCTTGTCTCGCTATGGTAGTACCGGCTCAAGCGGTACGGCGGGATACGTCGCCGGAGCAGATGAAGTAACGCCAACTGATCATCTCCTTGGTAACCCGGACGCCGCCGTAACGTTGGTTGAGTACAGTGATTTTCAATGTCCGGCATGCGCCAGCTATCACCCGATTGTAAAACAGATTATGGAGACGTATGGCGACCGAGTGCGATTTGTCTATCGTCATTATCCGCTTCGTCAAATTCATCCGAACGCCGTGCTCGCTTCCTCTGCTGCAGAAGCGGCGAGTGAGCAAGGAAAATTTTGGGAAATGCATGACCTGCTATTTGCTCGGCAACGAAGTTGGTCTGATGATATCAATGCCAAGGGAACATTTTCGGATTACGCCGAAGAGCTTGGTTTAAATAAAGACACTTTTTTGGCGGCTATGAGTGGCGACGTGATTGCGGACCGGATAGCGACGGATGAAGCCAGTGGCAATCGTTTAGGTATTGCTGGTACACCAACGTTTTTTTTGAATGGCGAAAAGTTATCGGTCGGGGCGACGTTTGAGCAATTTGCAGCACAACTTGACGAGAAGTTGAATGCCCAACCATAATCGATTTTCATTCGCTTATATTTTCATTGGGTTCCTTGGTTTTTTGGATGCCAGCTACTTAGCTATCGAACACTATCGTGGCCTGGTGCCAACCTGCGGGTTCATTCAAGGTTGTGACGTTGTCACCACAAGCAGTTTTTCAGTTCTGTATGGCGTGCCGCTGGCGTATTTGGGCGTCGTATACTATTTAACCGTGCTTCTTTTGGGAGTGGCAAGTTTTGATTTTAAAGACGAACGATTGTTCTGGCTTTTAACTGCCTTATCGGTAATTGGCTTTGGTGCTTCGCTGGGGTTTGTTTACCTGCAGCTTTTTGTACTCAAAGCCATTTGCATTTATTGTATGGGGTCAGCGGTAACTTCGACAGCACTATTTATTACTTCACTAACATGGTACTGGTCACAACGGGTGCAAAATAGTTAATTGAATTCGCATGCATCCGATTGAGGCGCAAGTAGCGGAATATTTCAGCAAAGGCAAAAGAGCTCGTCCAGCGCTCACGTTAGCCATGGTGCTTGATACGGCTGGTGAACGAATACTGCTTGGCTTAAAAAAACGTAAGCTGGGTGCTGGTTACTACAATGGATTCGGCGGTGTGGTCGAAGTTGGTGAATCAGTTGAAGACGCAGCGAAACGTGAACTTTTTGAAGAAAGTGGGTTAACGTATCAGACGGGTCATTACAGCGGGTTACTCGAAATTGTGTATAAGGATTGGAACGAGAGAATTTTTATTTACATTTTTACTGTTACCGCAACAACAGGGGAACCAATAGAAACTGAGGAAATGACACCGGCCTGGTTTCCACTTACCGCCATTCCGTATCCGCAAATGTGGCCAGACGATCATTTTTGGCTGCCGTTACTGCTCGTTGGTCAGGAGTTTCATGTTCGCTGTACGTACGAGAAGGGATTATTTGAGACACCACAGCTATGTTTAATTTCAAGTCATGCGCCAGTGTTGCCAGCGGTTTCACCCTAACGTACACTCTGTAAAATCAAATCTCGTCGTTAAAGTTAATTTTTTCTTCTTTTTCTCTCGGGGTATGGGGTAGTGGTAGCCCGCGTGCATGGGGTGCATGTAGTGGCGGTTCGATTCCGCCTACCCCGAAAGAAAGTGTGGAATGACAGAAGTTATTTTATAGTTACTTCATAATACGTATGCCCACTACAACTTCACCACTTCACCACGTCGGCTTCATCATGGATGGCAATAGGCGATGGGCGAAAGCTGCGGGTTTACCAACACTAGAGGGTCATCGCCGTGGCTATGAAAAGTTGAAGGAGGTTGCCCGTTGGTGCGCCGAGCTCGCCATACCACAGGTAACAGTGTACGCATTCTCGACAGAAAATTGGAATCGAGAAAAAAATGAGGTTGCGTATTTGATGCAACTCCTTGAGCGGGCGATTAAAAACGAAGTAGCAGAAATTCAAGCTTCCGGGTATGCAGTAAAGGTTATTGGGTCAATTGATGCCCTGTCGCCTGCTTTGGCTGAGGCGTGCCATGCGGTAAATAGTAATCAGTTGCAAAATAGTAAGGGAACGCTTTACTTAGCCATAAATTATGGTGGCCGCACAGAGATACTCGACGCCACCCGGCAATTACTACGGCAGGCAGTCCCTCCCGAAACAGTAACGCCGGAGCTGTTTTCGTCGATCCTGTACGCCCCAGAAGCGAGCTCCGTGGATCTTGTTATTCGCACCGGCGGAGAGCATCGGTTGTCTAATTTTTTGCTTTGGCAAGCGGCGTACGCAGAAATTTTTGTGTCAGATACGCACTGGCCGGCTTTGACGAAAGATGAATTTACATCAATAATTTCATGGTACAGCAATCGTCAACGTCGGTTTGGTAAATAGAGAAGCCATTATTTATTTTTTCATTTCTTATGATACAAAAGAATCATGACCTCGCAGTGCTTCTGGTTCGCGTCACTGTTGGAGCCGTCTTTATTGCGCACGGTGTTCAAAAATTGGGAGCACTTGGAATGGTTGGAGGGTTTTTTACGAGTCTTGGGCTGCCAGCCGTTTTGGCAACAGTTGTGGCGGTGGTTGAAGTCGCTGCGGGTGTCGCGGTGCTGCTTGGTATTGCAACACGGATTGCAGCTCTTGGTATAGCGGTAATAATGGTCGGCGCAATATTTTTTGTTAAATTTTCGCTCGGTTTCCTTGGTGGCTACGAGTTTGAGCTTGTTTTGCTTCTCATCGCTTTGTCCCTTGTCGCCTCCGGACCTGGCAGGTATAGCGTAATGCCGAACAGTACTTTATAAGTAAACGTTTAATTTAAAACAACAGCCCCGACTTTTGTCGGGGCTGTTGCGGTACTCTGCGTTCTAGTCTTCTGAACCTTCTGTGTCACCCATGCTTTCCCCGCTATCGCAGGTGCAAGGGTCGTTGCCGCAGACTGGACATGAGTCCATAGGAAGCGGTTAGGTGAGTAAGTAGTGAAATTATAATAGCCCGTGTAAAAATCGCAATAGGGTATACTTGAGGTATGGAAAAGAAACAACAATTACAATGGCAAATTGATAAGGTTGTATATTGGGGTGCGTCGTTGGTTGGAGATGGCTCAATGCGTCTTGGTGGCACAGACCGCATGGGTGTAGAGCAATGTCGTCGTCTTTACTTTGAGAAAGTTGGATTATCCAATACGGGCATGGTGGCTGCATCGTTAGTTCACGGTGCGAGTGTGCATGTAGCGACAGCGTCTGACGCTGGTAAGGTGATAGCAGATGTTGATGCCTTGGTTACAAGAACGCCGCAGCTTACCTTAAGCATTACTTTTGCAGATTGTCTGCCAGTGTATATTGCGGACAGTAAGGCGCGGGTGGTTGCGGTGCTTCACGCTGGCTGGCGTGGTCTTGCGGCTGGTGTGGTTATGGCAACCGTTCGCGCCTGCACAGACCTGGTCAGCAGTAAAGCAAGCGAACTAGAAGCCTATATTGGCCCCGCAATATGTGCCGAGCATTACAGTGTTGGTATGGATGTTGCCAAAACGTTCAGTCATTACAATGGTGCCGTTCGGAAAGATAAAAATGGCGGTCAGCAACTTGACCTCATAAACGTAGCGAAGCAGCAATTACAAGCCTCAGGCCTCGCCGATAGCAGTATAACGTCGGCCGGTATCTGCACCTATGAAACGGCCACATATTTTTCTAATCGAAGAGATAAACCCCGCGAGATTGAGGCTCAAGTGGCCTACATTGGCTTGCGCAAGCAGTAGACTGACGATATCATTACCGCATATGGGATTATTTGATCAGATGAAAATGGCAAAAGAGCTCATGGCAAACATGAGCCCACAGGAGATAGAGCGTTTAACGTCTCAGGCGAGTACCATGAAGGAGGCGCTTCAGGAACAGATTGAAGCGGCAGTAGCCGCCGAAATAAGTAAGCGTCAGCTCATCACTCGGCAAGAGGTGGAACAAATGCTTAACGCCATTCGCGAAAACTAATCATTGCTATTTAATAAATTTGTATGAATAAAGTATTTCTCGCACTGACGTTCTTTTTGTTACTGCCCAGTATGGCGGTGGCAAAACAAAACGAAAATGAACGTTTTGATGCCTCAAAACCTCGAGCCCTTGAGCAGCGTTTGGAAAATCATCGGCGTACGCTGAACGACGACGTTAGTAAAGCCAGGCTTGAGGTTAAAGATTTACGCGAGAAGCAACGGGAGGAATTAAAGGAAAAAGTTGAGGGGTTGCGTGACGCACGAAAGAAAGCCGCCGTTGAACGTATCGCAGCGAATTTAGATAGAGCGAACGAAAAAGCTGTCGAGCGGTATGGTGAAGCATTGGATAGACTGGATCTGGTCATTGCGAAAATCGAAAAGCGGATTAGCGATCTTTCTGCAAAGGGTGTGGTCGTTACAGAAGTAACTACCTTACTTACCGCAGCAAAAGCAAAAATTGTTGCTGCCAGAAGCGCCCTGGTGACGCAGTCGGCAAAAACGTACCCACTTACCATTACAACTGAAGAAAATTTGGGCGTAACGGTAGCGGCAGCTCGTCAGACCCTTCACAGTGACTTAAAGGTAGTGCAAGAAGCAGTAGTCGCCGCTCGGGAAAGTTTGACAAGCGTGCTATCAGCATTGCGATTACTTACCACTGAAACGAACGAATAAGTATGTCGAGAAAAATAATTATTAGCCTCGTCGTTTTTGTTGCGCTCATTTCAGCCACGGTGTACCTACAGCAAAAGAAGGCGCTAGCGCCATCCGTATCCAATGAAATTTCAGAAAGTACCACCGAAGACGTACAGGCGGTAGATGAAAGTAAGACAACAATCGAAGATATTGATGCTGACCTTTCAGAGGTGCCGAACGATTCGCCTGATACCTTTATGGTGGATATAGACGAAGACGTTGTTCTTTTGCAAGAAAATTAAAAATGGCGGCCTGGCCGCATAAAAATAAAAAATCATGGACGCTCTGACATTCGCTTCTGCTCCAAAACATAGCCTATCGAACGAAGATAGATTAAAACGGATTACCGAGGAATTTCGAGAAGGGTTTACCCTTGCCGAAACCATTCAGCGTGGCGTAACAATATTTGGCTCGGCCAGGGTTAAGCCGGGTGAGCCAAGCTATAATCAGGCACGGCAATTGGGTTTTTCTTTGGCTAAGGATGGGTACACTATTATTACAGGTGGTGGCCCTGGCATCATGGAGGCGGCAAATCGTGGTGCGCGAGAGGCGGGTGGTCGTACGGTTTCTTTTAATATCGACCTCATCAAGGAGCAGGGAAATGCTTACGTAGATGCGTCGGTAACCTCGTACTATTTTTTTGTTCGGAAGGTTATGTTGGCCAGCGCCGCGCATGCCTATGTTTTTTTCCCTGGCGGCTTTGGTACCCTTGATGAGTTCTTTGAGATTTCAACGCTCATTGATACGCATAAGTTGCATGAGGATGTTCCAATGGTGCTGATGGATAAAGAGTATTGGGAGCCATTACTGCGTTGGCTTCGTACAACGGTTGTCGAACGGTATCATAGTGTAACGCCTGCCGAGTTCCGCATGTGGCGACTGGCAGAAAATGTGGCTGACGCGGTCGATGTGGTGAAGCAATGCAGTGGTCGGATGGGGGTCTGTAGGTATTAATAATCAAACCGTGAAGCGAAACGGCTACACCTTAGTTGAGCTCATCATCGGCACCAGTATCATGCTGCTGCTTTCAAGTGTGGCGTATAGCAGTTTTCGAGGGCTCGAGTTTCGACTTCGGCTTGAATCGACTGCCCAGAATATAATGCGGACACTTGAAGAAGCACAGACTCGAACGATTGCCGCTCGTAGCGACACTAATTACGGTGTCCATTTTGATGCTACTTCGTATACGTTGTTTCCAGGTGGCACGTACGCTGTCGGTGCGGTTGGTAACGAGGTACATGAACTACCGAGCGGTGTGGCCATGGCGGTCAGTATTGGTGATGGTAGCGATGTCGTATTTGAACGTGTTCGTGGTGTTGCCAGTGCGAGTGGAACAGTAATTGTTTCCCTCACGAGTGATCCTACGCTGACCCGCACGGTGGTCATTAATCTTTTGGCGCCAGCACAGTTGTCATCTGCCGTAGCGCCGATAAATACTCGCCTTGTTGATACCCGCCACGTCGATTTTAATTTGGGCTGGGGTATTCAGTCTGCTACGACGTTACGTCTCGTTTTTCATAATCCACCCAGTGCGGATGTTACGGAAGACATCCCCATGGCTAGCTACCGAGCATCGGATTCCACGTCGTTTGATTGGTCAGGAGTAGTGGGCGTGAATGGGGACAATCAAACAATGCGCATTCATACGCACACCATGACGCCTACTACTACGGTACTCAGTGTTCATCGTGATAGACGTTTTAACACGAAAGCTGTGGACATTTTGATAGATGGACAAGCTATTGCGTCCTTTGCTGCAGACGGCACCTTAACGACGCAAGGCAGCGGTGGTGTGTCGACAGTCCAATGAGTATGTTTAAAAAAGAACATCGTCGCGGCTTCGGTATTCTAGAAATTTTAATCGTTGCCGGGATTGTGGCGCTCATTATCCCGAGCATGTTTCAATTTGGTTTTTTTATGACTGCCGCAATGAATCGGCGCAGTAATGTTGTTGAAGCCACGTATATAGCGGAAGAAGGAATTGAAGCTATTCGTACTATCCGCGATCGTGGCTGGTCGACAGAAATATTTCCACTTGCCAATGGAACCGTCTACTATCCAGTCATTCAGAATAATAATTGGACCGTGACGACGACAAACCCCGGGCCAGTCCAGGGAATATATACGAGAACAGTAACCTTCGCAGCTGTTCAACGCGATGGCAGCGACAATATCACCAGCAGTGGAGCAACTGACTCGAAAACACGACTCGTTACTGCTGTCGTGTCATGGAGTGATGCCGGGCAGGCGCGAGCAGTGACACTGGAAACCTACATAACTGATTTTAAAGGTAATTAAATGTTGCGTTCTGCGCCGAAGCGTAAGTCGAAGACCACCATGAATCGCACGGGTTTCTCCCTGGTTGAATTAATTGTCTATATCGGGCTTTTGGTGGCGGTCGTTGGTCTTATTACGCAGCTCACCGGGCAACTGCTAACGGTATTGCGCACGACTGAAGCGACAGAGGCTGTTATAGGGAGCACTCGTAATGCCATGGATGTAATAGCGCAAGAAATACGTCATAGTGACAGCGTGTACACACCAACGTCACTCTTTGCGGCTACGAACGGACAGTTAAGTTTAGAGACTCTGCGAGATGCGCCAGACGGAGAAACAGTGACCTACGTTGATATCTATGTAGATTCCGGAGCGCTATACTTGAAGCGAGAAGGTGAAACAGCCGAGCGTCTAACAGCGGCGGGCGTGACAGTTACGCAGTTTGAACTCATGCACCTTAATCAATTAAGTATTCCGGCCGTGCGCATAAGTATCGTTGCAACTGCCGGAAGTGGAGTAACCGGTGCTTTACGACCATTCACACTTACGTCCACCGTAGCGCTGCGCTCCTATGATTAATATCATTTCGCGGACACATTTTCCCAAAGGTCAGGCGGCAATTATTGGTGCCATTCTGGCTTTTGTTGTCAGTTCTTCAGTTGTTGCGTCCGTTGGCGACACGGTAATTCGTAGACTGCATTCTATTGAAGACGTACCAGCCTCACTGCAAAGTTACTATGCCGCCGAGTCGGGTGTGGAGGATGCTTTACTTCGTCTTATCGACGTTGACTACACCGTACCCGACAATTATTCTGTAACCGTAAATGGGGCAAGCGCCGTCGTCACGATTGATCAATCGGGGAATTCTGTCACGGTGCGAGCGGCGGGAGACAATAATGACCGAGCCCGAACTGTTGAGGCCTCCCTTACGGCGAACTCGGCTGGTGCTAGTTTTAGCTATGGTATTCAAGTGGGCGACGGGGGACTGACGATGCGAGATAACTCTGTTGTTTATGGCAATGTGTATTCTAACGGCAGCGTTGTTGGGACGAATCACGCCACAATAACTGGTGACGTTATTGTGGCCACGGGTACACCAAGCACAGCCGACGCCGAGTATACCTTCGCAAACGCTGATCACTCACTTTCAACGGCCAGTGCAACTCGAGCAGCGGCTCAGTCGTTTCGACCCGCTACTTCCGGACTACTCACACAGGTTGCTGTTAATATAGCGAAAGTTGGCACGCCGACTGACAATTTGAGATTACGGATAGCTACTGATAACAGCAATAAACCGTCCGGTACAGTACTCGCGCTTGTGCAAGTTCCGGCGGCTGTGGTTGGTACAACTGCATCATGGATAACGCTCGGCATTGACGATCCACCCACTTTGACGGCAGGTACTAGGTATTGGCTTGACCTTGATACCGGTACGAGTTCACCGAATAATTATTGGAAGTGGCGTAAAGACACCAGCGACGCATACCCGAACGAAACAGCCAAGACCGCCTCGAGCTGCTGTTCGAATGGAACAAGCTGGTCGAACATGAATGCCGATCTAGATTTCAGAACTTGGGTTGGTGGTTCGCCAACCAGAATTGAAGGCATGATCATTGGTGACGCGACAAGCGGTAGTGGTCGAGCCAATACATTTGTCGAGAGCACTATACACGGTTCACCCTGCCCCAATGCGTATTGCATTACAGATTCACCTACCCCAAGTCAAATGCCAATTTCTGAGGGGCTTATTCAAGATTGGCGAGATCAAGCCGAGGCTGGTGGAACGTGCGCGCCACCCGTTTGCGACAGCAATGGTAATCTGGAGATATCTGGTCAAGGGAACACCGTCACTATTGGTCCTTTGAAAATTGATGGCGATCTAACCATAACGAACTATGGGGAACTGGTTCTCACTGGCACGGTATGGGTAACGGGGAATATTGATTTCAATAATCATTGTTCAGTCCGGCTTGATGAAGGCTACGGCGTTGGCTCAGGGGTCATACTCGCCAGTGGTTGGATTGATGCCGCGAATCACTGCAGTTTTAGTGGCTCAGGTGAAGCGGGTAGTTATCCACTTGTCATTACGACCTATGCTGATACTGATGAACTGGCCATCGATCTCAATAATAATTCCAGCGGTGTTATCTTCTACGCCAGCGCCGGAACAATAGAAATAAGTAACGGCTCCGCGGCTAATAGTTTGGTTGGTTATGCAATTAGTATTAAAAATAACGCCACTATTACCTATGATTCCGGATTACTTGACATGAACTTTACGAATGGCCCAACTGGTGGGTGGACGATTAACTCATGGAAAGAAGTTGAGTGATTTTTCCCGTTCAGGTACGTCGTGAATAGTGGCGGTAGGATCTTTAAATATGGTATAGTAGTGCCATGTTTTCCTTTTTTCAATCATTTCATAGCCGAGTTTCAAGACTCGATTTTTGGGACATTAAATTAGTAGGCACCGCTGGTCTCCTAGTTGGTTTTTTGCTGGGGCGATTTTGGCCAGCGTTGTTGGATGTGAGTCCATGGTGGTGGCTGACGTTGTTTCTTCTGGTAGTTGCGAGGCCAACGTATCACTACTGGATTGAATCAAGTCAGTCGTAGTATTCGCACATGAATCAGAACGGGTCAGTAACACAAGAAGTACTGAGCGGGTGGCAGCAATTGCTGGAACACCCGGTTCGTATGGGCATCCTTTTGGGGGTGCTCATCGTCGGTATTTTTTTAAACGGGGTTCCCTTTAGTCGTGGTGGCGCTCCGTCGACGTTTATTCAGAGCAGTTGGACTGGTGGTGTGCGGGCTTCAGAAATTACAGGCGGGAACAGCTCAACCACGTATGCGTCAGTAACGAATCTGACTGCCGCGGCAAACGTACAACTTACTTCAAGTGGTGGCAGTCGTACACACACAACTCAGGCAGATTTTGACGGAACGAAAACTGGCACAACAGTTCTGAGTGGCGGATCAGTTGTACTTGATGGCGATACTTCGTGGGTGAATAAAAGTTTTCCGGCGGGCGTTACGCTTGGAGACGGGGCGACAATGGCCGCTGCACCGTGCAGCAATAACGCCGGCGTTTCAAATTGTCTCTATGTCTTCATTGGTGGGCTCTCTAAAACTCTTTTGAAGTACGACACCATCACTGCTTCTTTTCCAGCGGCGCAGCCGCCTAGTTTTGGTGTCGGAAGCAACACGAATCCTGTAGGGGTCACCCTTGGTGCCACTATGACCTATGTGCGTGTTGGCAATAATGATTTCATCTACGCCAGTAATGGGGGTGGTAACCTTTATCGCTATCTCATCGGTGGGAGCACGTGGGAGAAAATGAAAAACCCGAATAGGCAAGTGTCGCGTGGAGGCAGTTATGTTTGGAATCAGGGTACGAAGATTTATCACATCAGTGGTGGTAACACGAACAATTTTGAAGTGTATAACACCGCGACGGATAATTGGTCGAATCTTACTGGCCCTGGCGGTGGTCTATTAATTCCCGACGGAAGTACTGCCGCTTTTAATCCGATAGATGGGTACCTGTACGTAGCGCTTGGCGGAACGCAGCGAGTGTATCGCTATAACCAGAGTGTTTGGGATAGTGGCTATGCAACGGCACCCCATGTTTTTAATGTCGGCAGCAGCATGGCGGTTGCTGATAATTTTTCCGGTGGCAATCCAAGTAAACTAGTGTTCACACTTTCTGGGGGAACAGCGTCGACCAGTAACGCTCTTGCCATGAGGAACGCCTCTCAAACTTGGGTGTCTGCCGGTCCGGTGCTCGGCGCCTCTAACGGTGGAGCGTTGGCCTACACTTCGTCAGCACGAACATTCTTTGCCTTTAAGGGTACGGGGGCAACGACATTTCAACAGCTGAAAGTTGTTCCGTCGTCTGCTACATACACCTCGAAATCGATTGATTTTGGAGCACCGCAAGCGTATACAACGGTCAATCTTGATATAACCGGTACGGGGGTTACAACTACGTTTGAAATACAAGGAAGCATAGACAACACGAGCTGGACTGCGTATAAGAATATCCCACTAGCAGCAGGTATAAGTGGTTCGATTGCCGTTACCGAAACACAAGGTTATCGCTACCTTCGATATCGCATAACGTTGACCCCTGATCTGACCACGACCATTACGCCAGCATTTGAGGTGCAACGAGTGGCCTTGAACTATGCCGGTTATCAACTGGCAGGCTCGCTTGTTTCTACACCGTATAAAATGGGTGTCGCCACCGACGCGCCTGCTATTAAAAGTATTGCGTGGCTAGAATCTATCCCTGCAGCCAGTGCTTCTAGGGTCGGTTTACAGCTGCGCACGAAGGCTGGCGCAACTTTTGGTAGTGACGAGTGGTATGGTCCAACGAACGAATCGGGACAGATATTTTACTCCACTGATCCGTCGTGCCAGCGCAACGCCTCGGGAGCGGCCTACCGAGTTACTTGCACAGTCCAACCATCGAGCCGACTAAATGATACTGGGGTAACGCACTTCCAATATAATTTACTACTGGAGTCAGATGGTAAAACGACGCCGACCGTTACAAGTGTCGAAGTAACCTATGGTACCAACTCATCGCCAACGGTTACTGTAAAGAGCGCCAGCCAGGACAGCAGTGGTACGTTTACGGTTGAATATACTGTTACTGACGACGACGAGAGTGCATTTGATGTGGGCTTGTTTTACGACAGAGGTATAACGCTACTTGGTCAGACGGACGCCGCTTCCGGTGTAATCACTGTGGCAAGTGAGACAAGCTTAGCAGCCATAATGCCGAATGAAGGGGTTATCGCTATAGGGGACGAACAAATTGTCTACGAGGGCATAAGTGGCAACTCATTTCTGACAAGTGAATCAAATCGAGGTAGTTTCCAAACAACTCCCGCAGAGCATGCCAAGGATGAAATAGTCTGGATTCGGGCGGCAGACCAGCAAATGTCTAATCGTGGGCTGAATGTGATTGTGGCCGCAACCGGAAACGTAGGTGCCAGTGGAGCACTTTGTGCAAAACAAACAACGTGCACTAAATCTATTTCTTGGGTTCCAAAAACTGATGTGGTTGGCGAAGCCTATGCGTCTTCTTCTAATATGCTCCGGGTGCTCATTAACGACATACAAGCAACCCGTAATGTTGGTAGCGCCGAACTTGCTTCTTCCATTACGCTCGATACAAAAGCCCCTGTACTTGTTGCTGATTCAATTACTTTAGTTGGTTCCAGTGTGTCCACAACAACAACAGGTTTTAAAACTAATAGCCAAAATGTTTTATTGGCGATTTTGCCGCCTGACTCAACAGGGGATAACAGTGCGAGTCTCAATAAGTACTCGATTTGCGTTGATACACCAAGTAATCAAACGTGCGGCACACCATTAGCTTCTGTATTGCGAAGTGGTAGCTTACTTTGGTCTCAAGCCGTTAGCTTTTCTACGAACACCTCTTGCCCGGGTGGGGCTGATGCTGGTGCAGGGTGTCGCGCGTGGACGTTACCGACAACGGGTTATGTAACCATTCATATGGCGGCGATTGATGACGTTGGCAACATTCGAGGTAAACGGGAAAAGAGCATTATGGTTGACAAGACCGCACCGCCCTCAATTGCTCAATTTGCGGGGCAGGACGCGTCGAACAACAGCGTTGGTAAACTCATCTATCTTAGTTGGCAGGCCTTACAGGCAAGTGCGGTTCAAGACGCCTCAGGCGGAAGCGATTTCACTGAGTTTCAGATTTATCGAAACAATCTTTCTGGCTGCGCAACCCCAGCAACATTTTGTCTGTTGACGACGCTTACCAGTTTGAACGCGACCAGTCACGCCGATTCAAATAATCTTGATGCTAATACTTCATATCAATACAAAATTCTTGCTACTGACAACATCGGTAACGTTTCTTCCACCTTAGCCGCCGCACCAACCACAGCGCCCATCACACCAAATCCAACCGGGCTCGAGGTACCTCCGCCACCCGTCATTTCAAGCGCGCAAGTTGTTTCTTTTTCTACGAATTCAGCAGTTATTAGTTGGAGTACGGGAACAACAGACGCCGACGCAAGTGTTGTTTATGCGGCGAGTCAAACGGCGCCGGTGCTACCGAATGGTTATGATGCTTACCCAACACAAGGAGACGTTAAGTTTAGTTCAGGTATTCACACTAAAACGTTGGTAGGGCTTAGTGCTAGTACAAAATATTTTATTCAGGTTCGCTCTTCAACACCGGGCAATACGACGCCTGGTGTCTATCCAGCGGCGGCAAGTGACCCTGTACTAACATTCACCACCGATGCACCGGCTATTTTAGAACGACCAGTTATTACACCGGGTTCACCGATGGCAAGCGCGACTGAACACGGTGCCACTTTCCGATGGACTACTGACGTGGCTGCGGATTCATTCGTGGAATACGGACCGACGCAATCGCTCGGTAACTACTTTGGTACTCGCGATGTTTCAACGGGGCATGAAGTAACTATTTCTTCTCTTGAACCAAGTACGACATACTACTATCGTTTACGCTCTACCATACCCGGGAAAGGAGAGCGGGCGTACCCTTCTACGTCGCCTGACACAGAAGTCGCACCCGCTGAATTTGTTACTTCAGCAGCAACTAACGACACAGTAGCGCCAGAACCCAAAACTATTCGTGTGACAGATATTGCCGATACGACTGCAGTCATCAACTGGCATACTGATGAGCGAGCTGTGCAGTACGTAGAATTTTGGACCACTGTTGACGAAACAACAAAGCGAACGTTACCAGCTACACCCGGCGCAGATGAAACCGATCCCTCCATTTTGCTTTCTGGGCTCGATCCTTCAACTGATTATCAATTTGTGGCGGTTGCTCGCGACGCGGCCGGTAATATTGGCCGTTCCTCCGTACAGCCCGTTTTTCATACGGATTCTGATCCACGATATACGACTGATCCTCAGGTAACCACTGTCTCGAATGATCCTCCGACACCAACGACGGCGACGATTTATTTTACAACTGACCAGGCGAGTAAGATAACAATTCGGTATTCTACAGAAAACGACGCCCCATACAGCCGCTCTCAAATATTTCCCGGTTTTTCTCAGGGAGAGCGAGGCGTTACGTTGCTTGGACTTTCGCCAAATACCCCCTATGTGTACAAGGTGATTGCGGAGAACCCCAGCGGCAGGACAGGGGAAGGAAATGATTGTGGTAGTGGGGTAAATTCGTGCCAATTTGTAACCTCGTCGCAGGGGGGTACATTGCCAGACATCATCGTTTCCTCAGTTGTTGTTACAAAGAATCCGGATAAGCCGAACGAGGTAACCATTAGCTGGCGTTCATCTGCGGCGGGTAATTCACTCGTTGAATTTGGCCAAGATATTGTCGACGGTGTTCCTCAATACGGCCGCACATTTGGTTTTGTTCGTGACAATACAACCGTTCATAGTGTGACTTTGCCAGATGACCTGCTGGAGGGGCAGACGTACTACTTCCGACTTTATACGCGGGACGCCGCTGGCCAATTGGCGGTATTCCCGGTTACGGCAGATGCGAGCGACACAACGTGCAGTAATCCAAACCCAGCACCGAGTACGTGTAAAAATCCAAATTTTACAACGCTTGATACGGGTTTAGTGCAAATTGGCGAAGTTCGCACACCACCAAAAATTACCGGTGTCGGCACACTGCTCGTCACGCATACCAAAGTTGTCGTGGGGTGGACAACCGACAAGCCAGCTACCTCAGAAGTTTTCTTAGCAACGTCGTCCAACTTTGGTGCTGAGGCAACCGCTACGGATACTGCGCTCACAACAGTACATGCTCTAACCATCGATGCGTTAACACCAAGTACGACGTACTATTTTATGGTCGCCTCCACAGACCGTAATGACCAACGTTTTCCGGACGACAATAACGGCGCGGGGTACAGTTTTAAGACAAACGCCGGTATCCTCGCTGGCGAGGGTGATAACAATCAGGACCAAGGGCAACTAAAAACAGACAGTACAACGCCAATCATTTCGCTCGTGCAGGTCAGCAATATTGAAGATCATGCGGCAACGATAACCTGGAACACCGACGAGGCGGCGACCTCAATTGTTCAGTATGGCGCTACTACCAGTTATGGTGATATCGCGGGTGATTCCACCAGCCTACTTACCGGGCATACCGTTCTCCTTAGTTCGCTTATTAGTGGCACCTTGTATCACTTTGCCGTGCTTGGATACGACAATGCGGGGAACCGGGCCCTGTCGGCTGACTACACGTTCACCACCACCGGGGAGCCAGGTAAATTACCGCCAGAAGAAAAACTTGATGACAAAGAAGGTGAGGGCGAAAAGAAAGATGAAGATGCTGTTGATGAAGAGGGTAAAGATGAGTTATCTGAAGTTGAAAAACGCATTCGCGAATTGAGTGAAGATAAGCAGTTGTCGCTGGAGCGGGTTATTGAAATTCTTAAGGACTTTGACGAATCAGACGCGCTGTCTATTCTTGATGCGGTTGGCCTGCAGCTCGTAGCGCCGCCAAAGTTTGTTGGTGGCGCGCCTCAAATTACCGTCACAACTTCTTCTGCCACCATTCGTTGGCAAACTGATAAAGAGGCTGATTCCCGTATTGCCTTTGCTCCGAGTGACATTTTTGGCAAAAATATTGAACAGCCCTATGAGGCGGAAATTGGAAATTCAGAACTTTTTACCAAGGATCACGAAGTAACGCTGAATAATCTTGAATCAAACACTGTGTACCACTATCAAATTCGCTCACGGGAGCAGGTTGGTAAAACAGCGCGGTCTCAAGACCGCACCTTTAAAACGCTACCCTTGGCGCCCGAAATAGTACGACTGAACATTTCTACTGTTACTGAAAATAGTATTACCCTTAGTTGGAAAACGAATGTTCCTACAAAAACTGAAATTGAATATACCAACGTAGCGCAGAGCGAAAAACGTTCTCAGGGCGATCCACAATTTACGACAAACCACCAATTTACGGTTAATAATCTTTTGGGAGATACGGAGTACTCACTCATCGTACGAGCGGAAGATGAAACGGGCGTGAAAGTAGTTTCAAAGCCACTTCGTACAAAAACTGGTCGCGACGAGATACCGCCAGTTATTACCAACGTTCGTACCGAAGTAAATTTAGCGGGCGAAGATGGTGCTTCGGCGCAAGCCATTGTCACCTGGCGAACAGACGAATCGGCAACGTCTCAGGTACTCTATGAGGAAGGTGCGTTAACGAGGGATGAATTTGGACAACGTACTGAGGCAGGAACGGAACGAGAATCATTGCACGTGGTTGTGCTCAGTAACCTGCGACCGGCCACGGTCTATCGGTATCGCGCGCTTTCTATTGACGCTTCTGGTAATGAGTCAGTCTCAAAAGATTTTACACTACTCACGCCACAGCGGAAGCAATCAGTGCTCAATTTAATTGTTAATAACTTCGAACAAACATTCGGTTTCCTTCAGTTCCTCGGTTGGTCTGAGTAATTATGCGTGAGCCAATTATCTCTATTGAAAATGTTTCCGTCACGTATAATGCCGGTAGTTCGGCCTCTACGTTGGCGCTGAGCAACATTAACCTAGAGATATATCCTGAGGAGTACATAATTTTTTTCGGCCCATCGGGTTGTGGTAAGTCAACGCTACTCTACACTATGGCGGGGCTAGAGGTGCCAAGTCAGGGGAGTGTGGTCGTGAATAACACGAAGCTCGATGCGCTCGATAGTGATGCAATGGTGAACTTCCATCGCACAACGCTCGGCATGGTGTTTCAAGCTTTTTATTTGATTCCGTCGATTTCTGTACTGGACAACGTTCTCCTGCCACAAATGTTTCAACGAGCACCCACCGAAGAGCGACGGGCGTTGGCGCTAAAAATTATGAAAAGGTTTGATATTGAAAATTTGGCGGAGCACTTACCTAATGAATTGTCCGGGGGGCAGCAGCAGCGGGTCGCTTTGTGTCGCTCTGTTATTAATAACCCCTCTATATTATTTGCTGATGAGCCGGTCGGCAATCTTGATTCCCAAGCCTCTGAAAAAGTCATGGAGCTTTTGTATGAGCTCAATACCCGTGACAAGAAAACAATCGTTCTTGTGACGCACGATTCTCGCTACCTCCATTATGCGCATCGTGTTTTTTACATCAAAGATGGTCAGGTCATTCGCGAAGTAACCAACAGCGAACGTCAGCAACTTCGTGAGGAAAAAATGAGGCCGTTTATTCCACATGCGCTAACCGAATTTGCAAAGTACTACCCACACTTGGAAGAAGGGGCGCTTAAAGTAAAATATCTCAGTCACTACCTCCTTGGTGTTGCTGAGGAGCGCTTGCAAGAACGCCTTGAAAATTTTGTGCGCCAACGGGTTGACGGCAAGTTAACTGCCAGTGAATTTGAACAGCGGGTTGATCTCGCGTATCGTGAGGGCGGCGTGGGCCTCTATGAGCAGACAGCCAAACGCGTCGCCAGTACGCTTGAGTCGGTGCTGGCTGAATCAAGCGTGCTTCATTTAAAATTAGAAAAATTTCCAGAGCAGTACGAGCTCTTGGCCGAACAGATTACAGAGCTTCGAGGTCGCCTACTGAACGACTACGAAGGTCATTTAACAGAGGTGCAGCTGCAACGTTTGGACGCGGCCATTAAAGCTCGACTTGAAGGTTCATTAGATCATCGGCAATTTAAAGAAGCGCTTGATAAGTCATTGCATGAGGGTGGCGTTGGGCTTCACTATCAAACGGCGCAGGAGTTTGGCAAACGGATTGAAGTGTATCTCATTAATTATGCCGCCAGCGAAGTTGCGAGTAGCCCAGAAAAATCCGTATGATGCGAATTAATGATTTGTTTCGTCTCTCAACCCGCATGTTTAAAACGCGGCCCATGCGGACGTGGCTCACCATTGTTGGCGTTGGTGTTGGTATCGCCGCCACCTATTTTCTTGTAAGTTTAGGGTACGGGTTACAAAAATTATTACTTGATCAAATTACAACATCAGACTCGCTCGTCAGCTTAGATGTCTATCCACCTTCGTCGAGATTTATTGCTATTACGCCAGAAACAATTGCGTCAATTGCCAGCCTCAGTGACGTTGCTGAAGTTACGCCGGTTGCGCAGTTGGCTGGTCAAATGACTCGAGAGGGAATTACGGCTGACGTTGTCATTAATGTAACTGACGCTGCGTTCTTTCGATTAGATGGTCGAACCGCCAGTACGGGAAGACTTTATACGTCTGACGAACGGGGCAGCCTTGTCGTTTCCTCGGCTGTGCCGCGCCTTTTGAATATTGAGCCAGCGCAACTACTGGGTCAGGTGTTGACGTTGACTGTTTTCCCATCAGCCGAAGAGGAGTCGTCAATTACGCCGCCCGCTCCGGTAGCGCTTTCCGCAACTATAGTTGGAATCATAGAGCAAGAGGGGTTAAGCGCTGCCTACCTTCCCTGGTCGAGCGTTAGCGGTGTTGCCGTCACTAGTTACTCACAAGCGAAGGTCAAGGTTCGAGACAGTACAGTTCTTCCCGCGGTTCGCGAAGCAATCAAAAATTTGGGTTACACAGTGTCAGCACTATCAGACACCATTGCTGAAGCAAACAAAGTTTTTCGAGCTATTCAGTTTATGCTGGCGCTCTTTGGTATTGTGGCGCTCGTGGTGGCTTCAATCGGTATGTTTAATACCGTTACCATAGCGCTTCTCGAACGTACTCAAGAAATTGGCATCATGAAGGCACTGGGCGGTGGCAAAGCAGATATCTTTATCATGCTCGTTACAGAGTCAGCGCTTATGGGATTTTTGGGTGGCCTGACCGGACTCTTACTTGGATATCTGGGTGGTGAGGGGGTTACTATGATAGTTAATACATTGGCGTCACGTTTGGGTGGTCAGCAACTCGAACTGTTTGACAGACCATTGTGGTTTACGTTAACCATTCTTGTTTTTTCTACCACCATTGGCTTTTTGACTGGCGTTATTCCGGCTCGTCGCGCGGCCAGACTCAATACACTAGAAGCGCTTCGTTACAAATAGTGTACAATGCAGAATCTTTTCCGCCGCTTCTTCATTCAGCAAGCGACGTCATTGACGCGTACGGCTTGGTTGGTGGCCAGCGCCAGTGTCGCTAGTCGCGCATTGGGAGTGTTTCGTGACAGGGTGTTGGCGAGTGAATTTGGAGCGGGTGATACGTTGGATGTCTATTATGCCGCGTTTCGCTTTCCGGATCTCATCTATAACCTGGTTATTGTCGGGGCTTTGTCGGCCGGGTTCATTCCGGTTTTTATGGCTGCCAAAGAAAAGGGTAAAAATGAGCATTGGCGTATTGCTGGTGTTTTTGCTTCGGCTATCGCACTGACGTTGTTTTTTATGGCAGTGCTTCTGGCTGTTACAGCGCCATATCTTGTGCCGATTCTAGCACCTGGTTTTTCAGACGAGAAGCAACAGGTAGTAATTTCCCTAACACGCATTTTGTGTTTCTCTCCACTGCTCCTTGGTATGTCTGCAGTAGCGGGCGCCGTGCTGCAATCATTTCAGCGTTTTTTTCTATTCTCCATTGCGCCAATATTTTATAATCTTGGAATAATTTGTGGGGCATTATTTCTGGCTCCGCGCTATGGCATCCGGGGGGTGGCTTGGGGGGTTGTCATTGGCGCAATCTTACATAGTCTCCTTCAGTTTTTTGGCGCTTGGCAACTTGGTTGGCGGCCTCGTTTCACTGTTCGGTTTTACGGCACCGGAATTTCTGAAATCACTCGTTTGATGGCACCTCGAGTCGTCGCCGCTAGTACACAGCAGCTCAATGTCTTTTTGCTCACTATCATTGCCTCCACATTGTCGGCCGGTAGTTTGGCGGTACTAACCTTTTCGACAAATCTCTATTTTCTTCCCGTCGCCCTCTTTGGTATTTCTTATGGTGTGGCGGCATTTCCAAAGTTAACGCAGTCAGCCATTGCGGGGAATACGAATGATTTTGTCACTATTTTTTCATCAGCAGTTCGGCAGATATCTTTCTTTCTTATTCCCGCAACTGTTCTCACGTATGTCTTGCGTGAGCATATTGTGCGAATCATTCTCGGGGCTGGCGCCTTTGATTGGACAGCGACGCGACTTACCAGTAGCACCCTCGGATGGATGACGCTCAGCCTCATTTTTGGTGCGCTTATTCCGCTTTTGGTGCGTGGCTTTTATGCGCATCGCAATGCGCTGCTGCCACTGTACGTTGGTCTAACGGCCGACGTTGTAACCGTCATTGCTGCCTATGCGTTGAGCCGCGTGTATGGCATCGTTGGCCTTGGTATGGCGCTCAGTATTGGTACGGCAATTCAGTTCTTTGGCTTATGGATTGGTCTCAAGCATGTTGTGAAATTTTCAAAACTAAATATTTTTGGTTCTATCATGCGGCAAGTGGTGGCCGGTTTCGGTATGGCCTGTGGTGTGATCGGCTTCCTTTACGTTTTCACCCCACTAGTGGATGAAACTAAGTTCACTGGTTTAGTTACGGCAGCGGTGCTTACTATGTTTGCAGGGGTCAGTATATACCTTATACTCCTTTGGTTCCTTCGCGAGCCAACGGTGCGAGAGCTTATTGCAGCATTTCGAAGTCGACTCACCGTAACGACAGCCATAGACAGCATGGAAGAGAGTAAAGTGACCTAACTATGAAAGATAAGAACATACGAAATTTTTGCATCATTGCGCACATCGATCACGGCAAGAGCACGCTGGCTGACCGTTTGTTAGAGGTGACAAAAACAGTCGAGGCTCGAGTCATGCGAAGCCAGCATCTCGACACATTGGATCTTGAGCGAGAACGGGGCATTACCATAAAACTGCAGCCCGTGTGCATGGAGTATGAGGGCGTTATTTTAAATCTCATTGACACGCCTGGGCACGTCGACTTTACCTATGAGGTGTCGCGTTCGTTGGCCGCCGTGGAAGGAGCCATCCTTTTAGTAGATGCGACGCAAGGCGTACAGGCGCAAACATTGGCCAATTTGTATTTGGCTATGGATCAGAACGTGGAGATTATACCGGTCGTTAATAAAGTTGATTTAGCGAACGCTGATATTGAACGGACGCTCGGTGAAATTGAGAAGTTATTGGGCTGTCGTCAAGAAGACATAATACGAGCGTCTGGTAAGACCGGTATAGGTGTCGCGGAGATACTAGAAGCGGTTACGAAAAGGATATCATCGCCTCGTGGTCAGCTTGAAGCGCCACTCAGAGCACTGATTTTTGATTCGGTATATGACGAATATCGTGGTGTTGTCGTTTTTGTTCGGGTTGTGGACGGGGTCATTAAAACAGGGAGTCAAATTCACTTCGCGGCCACAGGTGCCACTGCTCACGTTGAGGAGGTTGGTATTCTTCGTCCAGACTTTCATCCTCGAGAAACATTGCAAGCCGGGGAGATCGGCTACATTGTGACTGGTCTCAAAGATGTAAAGTTGTCGCGGGTGGGGGATACCGTGCTTGCTTCAGGCGAAGCCGCCACGACTGTGTTGCCGGGATACCGGGAGGTTAAACCGGTTGTTTATGTGGGTATTTTTCCAAAAGAAGGTGACGCCCACCGGCTGCTACGTGATGCGCTTGATAAACTATCGTTAAATGATGCTGCGCTGCAATTTGAACCAGAGTATTCGTCGGCACTTGGCTATGGGTTTCGAGCTGGCTTTCTTGGGCTGCTCCACCTAGAAATTACACAAGAACGCTTGCGACGTGAATATGGTTTGGACCTTGTTGTTACCGTCCCGAGCGTTGCCTACAAGGCCTGTCTGCGTGACGGCAGCATGGTGGACGTTCGTAATCCATGGGATCTCCCTTCACCAGAAACACTTGATCGAGTTGACGAGCCTTGGGTGACACTCGATATTGTTACACCGAGCGAAAATATCGGTGGAGTTATGCCGCTTGTGGCGAGCAAACGTGGCATCTATAAAACAACAGAATACCTAGGAGATCGTGCCATTCTAAAATATCAAATTCCGTTGCAGTCAATTCTTGTCGACTTTTACGATAAACTGAAAGGAGTCAGCGCTGGGTATGCTTCCATGAATTATGATATTACTCACTATGCGGCGGCTGATGTGGTGCGTCTTGATATACTCGTGGCAGAGGAGGCCGTTGAGGCGTTCTCTGTTATTGTGTATCGAGATGAAGCGTACCATCGTGGCAAGCGCATGATTGAACGACTAAAAGACACCTTGCCTCGACAACAGTTCGTGGTGAAGTTGCAGGCTGCAGTGGGCGGAAAAATACTTGCCGCTGAGCGGCTGAGCGCAATGCGGAAAGATGTTACGGCCGGACTTTATGGCGGTGACGTGACGAGAAAACGCAAAGTGTTAGAAAAGCAAAAACGGGGTAAGAAACGGATGGCAGAACACGGTAAGGGTAAGGTCGATATTCCCTCAGAAACCTATATATCATTATTACGACAATAGTATGGCAAAACGAACTTGGCAGCATCGCGTTTGGATACTGATGAGCATTATGGTTGTCGTGTCCATGGTTTTGTTAACCGTAGCTCCGCTTATTGGCGCTTAGCATGGATTCACGTTGGCAACTGCGAGTATCGAACACAATTGTTAACAGCAGCTTACCGCGGCTGTTAAATACTGTGCTGTCTCGGCGCGACCTTTCTCCTGAAGTGATTTCCGAATTTCTGTATCCCGACTATGCTCGGGATGTCCATAATCCGTATGCCTTTCGCGATATGTCTCGAGTTGTAGAACGCATTATGCGCGCCATTGAGACGTCTGAGCACATAGTTATTTTTGGTGACTACGACGCCGACGGTGTCTGTGCGGCAGCGGTGTTAGCTTCAACATTGCAGGCGCTCGGTGCGACAAATGTACGCGTGCAGCTGCCCGACAGAACACTCGACGGCTACGGACTAAATTTGAATGTTGTCGCTAACGCCGTCGCTTTAAAGGAGCAACTGCTCATCACCGTAGACTGCGGTATTACCAACGTGCTGGAAGTTGCGGCGGCAGGTGCTGGTGGCATTGACACAATTATTATTGATCACCATTTGCCACCGACTGAGTTGCCAGCGGCGTACGCAATCGTCAATCCTAAAGTAGAAGGGGAGACGTATCCATTTATAGATTTGGCCGCTGTCGCATTGGCGTTTAAGGTTTCGCAGGCGTTGCTATCGAAACGGGTGGCGCAGCGTGCTGATGAAAAAAGTCGTTGGGAAGCATTTGAGAAGTGGTTGCTTGATTTGGTGGCCATCGCGACGGTTACTGACCTTGTTCCATTGCATGGTGAGAACCGATCGTTACTTCATTTTGGGCTGCGGGTGCTTAATAAAACTCGTCGCCCAGGGTTAGTAGCATTGTTTTCGGTCATTGGGTTAACGCCCGGTAGCATTACGGCTCATGATGTGGCCTACCGGATTGGTCCGCGTATTAACGCCGCCGGGCGCGTGGGCAGCGCGCATCAGGCCTACGAATTGCTCATGGCCACAGACGAAGCAGAAGCTAAGCTGTTGGCGGATAATCTTGAGGCGGCGAACGCTGAACGTCGACAACTGACCGAAACGGTTTCTGAAGCAGCAGCGGCGTTACTGGTAGAGCAAAAGGATGAACCAGTTCTTGTCGCATTTGGCGAAGATTGGCCGGTTGGTCTCGTGGGCCTTGTGGCTAGTCGTATGTTAGAGCGCCACGCTCGGCCGGTACTAATAATGACGCGCACCGCCCAGGGCATCGTTGGTTCTGGGAGAAGCATTCCTGGTTTTAACATTGTAGAAGCACTTCGCACGGTGCCACATCTATTTTCAAAATTTGGTGGTCACGCCCAAGCCTGTGGTTTTACGTTGCAGTCTTCAGAGGCGGTCGATGAACTTCGAAGTGCTTTGCGGAGTGTCTGGGAGAACACGGGTTCGACAGGCGACTCGAATGCCTTACTTATTGATGAAACCATTGAACTGCGGGATTGCAGTCGCGAACTCGTAGATGGACTACGCTTACTCGAGCCGTGCGGTATGGCGAACCCGACGCCAGTATTTCTTGTTTCAAATGTTATTGCTGTGGGTCTGGTTGCCTTTGGCGACAGTAGTCAGCATTTACGTCTTACTTTGACCGATGGCGTTGGCACTGTTCGCCATGGCGTTGGTTTTGGTTTAGGTGCCTGGCACCAACAGTTACGTTTAGGTGATCGTCTTGACGTGGTGGCGGAAGTAGCTGAGCATACGTATCGCGATGTGAGTGATGTACAATTACGAATTGTGGCGTTACGTAGCGCGCTTTAAAATAATACGAAAATGGAAAACGTACATATTTTTTCCGATGGCGGTTCTCGTGGTAATCCTGGCCCGGCGGCGTGCGGCGCTGTTGTGCTCTCGGCCACGGGTACCGTACTCAAAGAAATAAGCATTCATTTGGGCGTCATGACAAACAACCAAGCGGAGTATCATGGCCTCATTGCCGCGCTCGATGCTGCGAAGGCGCTGGGTGCTAAAACAGTTACCGCTTTTTTAGATAGTGAACTCGTGGTTAAGCAAATGCGTCGTGAATATAAAGTGAAGCATCCAGACCTGCAGCCACTGTTTTTGAAAGCTTGGAACGCTGCCGTAGGGTTTGAACGAGTTACTTACACGCACGTACCACGAGAGCGGAATGCACATGCCGATGCATTGGTGAATAAAGCATTAGACAAAGTTGACGAACGCTAGTTTTTCTGGCATTTTTCGTATTGAACCCAGGTTATCAATTGAGAGGTGGGTATGTCAGACGGCTGCTCCGACGAAAGTTGGAGAGGAAAGTCCGAACACCCCCTGACGCAAGTTAGGGTCGCGGTAGTTCCTAACGGGAACCGTTCCAGTGGCAACACTGGAATAGGGCCAGTGCCACAGAGACTATACTAGTTTTGCGTAGCAAAACTATCCTGAGTGAGCATAGCGAATCGAAGGATCATATTGGTACCGCTTCGACCCGTTCAGCTACGTTCAGGGTCGTTCTGCTACGCAGAACGAAATGTGAAAAGTCAGGTGGTGTACCTCGGTGCTACACCTGTCTCTGCCACGCAAGTGGACAGAGTGGTAAACCCTACCTGGTGCAAGAGTAAATTTGGTAACTCGCTAGAGCCGTGCGGCGACGTACGGCCAAGAGAGATAGTCGTCACTCTGGCGCAAGCCAGAGGACAGAATTCGGCTTACCGATGTACCCACCTCTTACTTGGTAATCAAGACGCCATGAAGCGTACCGAGCTATTTTTTTCAGCAGTACTCGTGCCGGTAGATTTCTGCGCGGTTGTCTTTGGTGCTTGGCTAGCGTACAGAGTACGTTTTACAACGCTCATCACCGACATCCGGCCGGTTTTGTTTGATGTGGCGGCGCAAGACTACGTCCTGTGGTCGGCGGTAGTTGCTGTGGCAGTTGTTCTGGCACTCGCCGCACTAGGTTTATATCAACGGAAAAGTTCAGATTCTTGGCTGAATGAATTCGTCCGCATACTATTTGCTGCTTCAACGGTTTTGGCTGGTGTTATTTTCTTTTTCTTTTTGCGCTCTGAACTGTTCTCATCTCGTTTCATTGTGCTCGCTGCGTGGGGTATCTGCATTGGTACTGTGACGGTGGGTCGTTTGCTCGTTCGGGCATGTCAACGGGCACTGTTTCGCTATGGGTATGCCGCGCGACGGGTGGCTGTCCTTGGCGACACGCACGTAGCGGCGGTCGTCGACCACATGCAGCAGCATCCAGAAAGCGGTTATCGAGTTGTGGCTACGTATTCGGCCGACGATACAGGTCTCGCGGCGCTGCGTGGGCTGCTGCAAGCCGATGCGGTTGATGATATTTTTTTTCTTGCACCTGAACTGACCGAGTCACGTCAAACATTTCTTGAGTTAGCCGAAGAGTTTCATGTTGCTTTTCGCTACGTACCCGAGTTACTCAATGCAGGCGTTGGTGTACCAACGCTACGGTTTGATATTGGCGTACCAGTTATTGAAGTATTGGAAACAACGATGCAAGGATGGGGGAGACTTAGCAAACGACTGTTTGATATAGTTTTTGCAGTGCTCCTGCTTGTTCTTTTGTCCCCACTATGCCTTTTGGTGGGGTTGGCAATTCTCGTAGAAACCGGTGGTCCGATTATTTTTAAAAGCACGAGAGTTGGACGGGCTCGGTCGTTCACCATCTATAAGTTTCGTTCTATGCAGCTCAGATTCTGCATTGGTACGAAGTATGGCGGTGAGGCTGCCCAAACACTGTATGACACATTAGTAGAAACTTCTTCAGACAGGAGTGGACCTGTACCCAAAATAGCTAATGATCCACGAATAACCCGCGTTGGTCGCCTGCTACGTCGGTTTAGCTTGGACGAGCTCCCGCAGCTTGTTAACGTGCTGCGTGGCGACATGAGTCTGGTTGGTCCACGGCCGCACTTTCCGTGGGAAGTAGAACGGTATGAGCGACACCACCGGAAGGTACTTGCCGTTAAGCCCGGCATGACCGGACTCGCGCAGGTTAGTGGTCGGTCTGACCTTGATTTTGAGGATGAAGTTCGTTTAGACCGATACTACATCGAGCACTGGAATTTTGGTCTTGATTTGCTACTTATGCTTCGTACGATTGCGGTTATCTTTCGTTCTCGTCGCGCCCTATGAAGGTGGCAATAGTTCATGAATTTCTTATTCAGTCCGGCGGCGCTGAACAAGTTTTAGACGTTTTGTGTCAGCTCTATCCAGATGCTGATATATACACACTTGTGTACGATGCGAATAGGTTTGGTAATAGATTTCCGGCGAATCGTGTTCGTACGTCTTTCATTCAACAACTGCCGTTTGGTCAGCGGTACTATCAGGCATATTTACCAATGATGCCGAGTGCTATCGAGCGGTTTGATTTCGGTGGGTATGATCTTGTTGTTTCTTCCTCGTCTTCGTTTGCAAAAGGCGTTATAACAGGACCAGCGACACTTCACGTTTGCTACTGTCATACGCCAACTCGTTACCTTTGGGGAGAAACAGACACGTATATGGAAAGCCTGCGTTATCCAACGTTCATTAAACGGTTAGCACTTCGCTACTTTCCAACACTCCGCATGTGGGATCAATTGGCGGCGGCTCGACCAGACATATTCATTGCAAACTCAGAGGAAGTGGCCGGCCGTATACAGAAATATTATCGTCGAACAGCCGAAGTGGTTTATCCACCAGTTCGTGTTGAAGAGTTTCCATTGCAAACGACCGCTGGCGGCTATTTTTTAACTGGTGGTCGGCTCGTTGGGTATAAACGTTTTGATATTGTTGTGGCAGCTTGTACACGACTCCGGTTACCACTCATTGTATTTGGTGAAGGACCGGATGAATCACGTCTGCGTAGCATGGCTGGTGGCACAGTGAAATTCGTTGGCCATGTATCACGCTCAAAACTTATGGCGCTATACGCTTCGGCGCAGGCATTTATTCATCCTCAAATTGAAGATTTTGGTATTACGGTCGTTGAGGCGATGGCAGCCGGTGTGCCGGTTGTTGCCTATGCCAAGGGTGGCGCACTAGAAACAGTTGTTTCCGGTAAAACTGGATTATTCTTTGAAGATCAAGATTGGGAATCGTTGGCAGCAATTTTGATTCGTTTTTCTCCAGCAGTGTTTAGCTCAGCCGTCATTCGTCAGCATGCCGAGAAATTTGATACTCGGCGATTTATTGAAAATTTTCAGGTCGCTGTGCGTACGGCAAAAGGGGAAACGGTATGATGCATATTGGTGTTGATCTGCGTGCGGTCATGGGTGTCCGTCCCACTGGCGTTGGTCAATATATCGATCGCGTACTCGATGCGCTACTTGTCGCCACAATGGCAGAAGGCGATGTGCTGACTGGTTTTACAAGCGGTCGACAGCAAGTGCGAGAGTATAAAGGCATTTCGTGCCGCACGAGTAGGTATCCAAACACAGTATTGAACGCCAGTATTTCTTTTTTTAATTATCCACCAGCAAAAAGTTTTTTTGGTACCGTTGATGTTATTTGGCAGCCAAACCCACTGTTCATTGGTTTTTCAGACGTACCACACTTTGTTACTATTCACGATTTATCTTTTTCCTATCTCCCAACGTGCTATCCGTTGCGTACTCGACTCTGGTATTTGCGTTGGGTAAAAGCATGGTTGCGTCGGGCGACGCCCGGTACTGAACTCATGGCTGTTTCAGAGCAGACAATGCGTGATATTTTAGAGCACTATCCTCAGTGGCGAGGGCGAGTACATCATATGCCTGCACCACTGCCAGCTGTTCATTCGACAGCTCCGCGGCAGCCAAGCGAGCCGTATGTTATCACTGTTGGCACGAATGAAATACGTAAAAATTTGCAACCACTTATTGCTGCCTGGCCGCGAGTGCGCGAGCGATATCCAGACCTTAAGCTCTACATCCTTGGGCAGTCCGGTTATCGAGCAGCTTGTCCTACGCCAGGTGTTGTGTTGCTGGGGTATTGTTCGGACGCTGCAAAAATTGAATTTATAAAAAATGCGCATGCCTTAGTCTACCCTTCGTTTCATGAGGGCTATGGCTATCCACCAATCGAAGCATTACAGCTTGGTACGCCAGTTATTGCTAGCAGTGAGTCAGCCTGCGCCGAGACGTTGGGTGACGCTGCGTTTTATATAAATCCTTATCGGTTAGATATATTGCCAGAACTTTTGACTGAGGTATTTGCAGCGGTTGACTCAACTGCTTACCATCATCGCGTTCAGAAGCGTTTGGATTTTTTGCAAGCGCAGTTTTCAGCAACAAAACTACTTTCACTATGGCGAAGCCGCATATAGTTTTAGATGCCCGTTTATACGGGCCGCAGCATCGCGGCATAGGGCGCTATACAGCGGCTTTGGCTGAAGCCATCAGTCGTTATAATCCGGGCTACGAGTTAACGGCACTTGTCGGCGTTGACGGTGCGGCGCAGGAACTTTCAAAAAGTGGCTGGCACGTTGTGTCGGCACCGTATCGACCATATAGCTGGCAAGAACAAGTTTTTCTTCCTCGATTACTCACTTCACTCGGGTGCGATCTGTATCACGCCCCGCATTTTAATGTGCCCTTTTTCTGTTCCGTTCCTTTTGTCGTGACCATTCACGATCTTATACTTCACGCTTTACCAAATAGGCGTGCCAGTACGTATGGCCGTTTTTACTATGCGGTGAAGTACGTCGGGTACCGTATTTTGTTTCGTCGAACGATGCGGCGGGCGAGACGGATAGTTGCAGTTACCGCATTTGTTGCCGAAGATCTTACGGAACGGTTCCCCGGTGTGAAAAGTAAGGTTGCTGTTATTGGGGAAGTGGAAAGTGCGTTTCCGGCAACTGACAATGCAGAAAAAGTGCCGTATACTATTAGTGAGCCGTACGCACTTGTCGTTGGGGCGTTTTATCCACACAAAAATATTGATCGTTTGGTGCGTGTGTGGGGTGAAGTATACCGACTGACGGGAGTAGCACTACGGCTTGTTGGCAAACAAGATTCCTTTGCTCGTCGTATTAAAGAATCTGTTGCAGAAACTTCGGCGTTTCAATTTATGGGTGAAGTTTCTGACAGGCTTCTTCCCGAGTTATACGCTGGGGCAAAGGCAGTTGTTGTTCCGTCGCTCTACGAGGGCTATGGGCTTCCGGGTAGGGAAGCGGCCAAAGCCGGTGCGCTCGTTCTGTCGTCATCACTCGGCGCCTTGCCAGAGGTATACGGGTCCGCAGCGGTCTACATACCCGTCACTGACGACGAATGTATGCGTGATGCCCTCGTTGGCGTTTTAAAAAATAACCAGAACGGAAAGCGAGCAGCTATGCCATCGGCTGAAACCACTGAAACGTTGGTTACTAAGTGGAATACCGTGTATGAGTCAGCTTTAGAAGCGCAACATGCAAAACAAGAATAAACAGCAAGGTAATAACCAAAACAATCAGGTACCGGTGTTTCTTGGTGGCCATACACCGTCAAGTAATATTGTTGTGCAAGAGGTGATCCTGGTGCCGCAGGTCGTACCAAAAAAAACCATAAAAAAATCTTTCGCACAATTTTCTTGGCTAACTGAGATAAGCACCGTTAGCCTTGTTATTGGTGTGCTGTGGCTGCTCAGTCGTGTTGCCATTTTTCTGTTCCGACTTCCTATTGTGAGAAAAGAAACGCCAGTTCGTGCAACCACCAGGCCGATTTTGGCTATAAAAAAACGTCCCCCTATTCCTTCTCCTTCTTTGTCTCGGCCAAGTCGTAAGCGTCAGTACCAACCAGCATGGCCGCGTCTACCGAAATTTGCTCCAGTACTTTCCTTTGCGCTTTGCTGCATCATTGTTTTGGCACCAGTCTGGACAGCCAGCCGTATTGGTACTGCGCAGGCTCATGCTGAAACAGCCAAGTCGCTCGCCACCGGTAGTGTTACTGATCTCATGGCCGGGGCAGAACATCTTTCGGCGGGAAATGCTGACTTGGCAAATACTTCATTCATAGCGGCTCAAAAGCAACTGCATAACGCTAATGCGCTGCTCGGTGGCATGCCGCAAGAGCTTCGTACCGGTCTAGCGTTTATACCCAAAACCGATGCCTCGTTTTCTGCGGTCAGTGAATTACTAAGTGTGGCGGAGACACTGACGAGCGTAAGCATTGTCATTACCGGCGCAGTTGCGGAAATTCAAGACTCCGGTGTTTTGGGCTCAAGCGAAAGCGAAGACATAATGCAATCAATCGCTGATGCTACTCATCAGCTAGAGGTGGCAACAAACACATTACTATCCCTACGCGTCGATGACATGCCCGAGCGTTATCAAGCTGCCTGGTTAACCTTGCACCAGTCCTTACCAACGCTCCTTGCTGCAGTACGAACTATTGATGATGCTGTGGCGACTTTGACGCATTTGAGCGGTGTGAATGCTACGCAGCGTATTCTTTTGATTTTCCAAAACAACAACGAGCTTCGAGCTGGCGGGGGTTTTATGGGGAGTTACGCTGTTCTCGATGTTGTTGATGGTGCCATTACGAACGTTTCGTTTCCAGGTGGCGGCACCTATGACGTACAGGGAAGTCTGAATGAGCTAGTCATTCCACCAGCCGCGCTTAGTTTGGTGGCGAATCGGTGGGAGTTTCAAGACGCCAATTGGTGGTATGACTGGCCAACATCGGCAAAGAAAATTAGTTGGTTTTATGAGCATGCGGGTGGCAGTACCGTCGACGCAGTTGTCGGCATTGATGCGACGTTCGTTGAGCGACTCCTTGAGGTTGTTGGGCCAATTCCGATGCCGGCATACAGATTAACAATTACTAACGAGAACTTCGTTTCGGAAATAACAGATCAGGTTGAGCAGAAGTACGACAAAACAGTAAATAAGCCAAAGCAAATTTTAGCTGACCTGTTCCCGGTTCTTGTTGCCAATTTGACTAATAAAATTCAAACAGGGGACCTTTCGCTACTCACGATATTTGCCGAAGCTGCCCAGCAGAAGCACGCAATGATTTATTCAAGAGATTCATCAATTCAAACGCGTATTACCTCACTTGGATGGGGCGGTGTTGTTCCAACGTATGAAAAAGAAACAGACAGCCTCGCCATTGTGCACACGAATATTGCTGGTCAGAAGACCGATGGAAAAATGCTCACCCGAGTACTCCGAGATATAGTGATTGGTAATGATGGTTCAATTACCGCCAACGTCAGCGTAGAGAGAACCCACACCGGTGTTAAGGGAGATCAGTACACGGGGGTTCGTAATGTGGACTATTTGCGATTCTATGTTCCGCTCGGTAGTCAGCTTATTTCCGCCACCGGTTTTGGTGCACCAGACAAAACGTTGTTTGTGCCGGCCATAACGGGTGCTAAGGCAGATGAGCTGTTGAACGCTGAACGAAAAGCGGTTATTGATCCAAGTAGCCAAACTCGTATGTACAACGAGCTAGGCAGGGAAGTGTTTGCCAACTGGCTTATGGTTGACCCGGGGCAAAGTGCCACCGTGAATATTTCATATCGTCTGCCGTGGCGCTTGCAGTGTGCGTCGTCGTTTCTCGATTGGTTTGCAGTGAAGCAGAAAGAGCCATGCCAGCGCTTCTATACATTTGCTTGGGAGTCACAACCGGGCAGCCGTGGGGTGACGCTTGAGCAGAACATCGCTCTTCCTGGCGGTACTATTTCGACTGGCAAAGGGCCAGCCACCAGTCATTATAGCGAATCTTTAATCGCAGAAAGTGATGTACAAACAGCACTTACCGTTTCTATCCCGTATAACCATGAATAATAAACAACAAAGAAAAGATTACGCAGAACTTGAAGCGTTATACGAATCACCAACTGATTTTCAGGTGCCCAAGCATGTATCTCGTTGGCGTCGATTTGCTATTGGGCTAATAGTGCTGGCGGTGGCAGCCAGCGCGGCGGCGTGGCTTGGCTTTGCTGTTTTTGATGTTTTTAGTCCGAGCAAAAGTGGCGCAGTGAGTATTGAGATTGTTGCGCCGAGTGACGCGGCTGTTGGCTCTACGGTGACGTACCGTTTTCAGGTGGCCAACAACGCAACTGAATCCGCTAAAAACATTAAGTTACGAGTGAATTATCCGCAAGGTTTCTCTTGGCAATCTGCCACCCTTTCACCTGAGAATGAGGTACACAACACGTGGGTTTTACCAGCCTTAGCACCAGGTGAGAAAAAAGAGGTGGCGGTCGACGGCACGCTGTTTGGTGAGACGGGTTCACTCGTTACTGTCTTTGCTACCGTAACGTATGAATTTCCTAACTTACCAACACAGCTCCAAGCAAGCGATTCTGTTTCAACCGCGCTCACCAGTGGTGCTATTGCTCTTACGGTAGCTGGTACGACGCAAGTGGTACCGGGTGACGAGAAAGAGTATGTTGTTACCGTTCAAAATAATGGCGCCGAACCACTACAAGCCTTGCAGCTCGTTGTGCAGCAACCAGAAAATCTTGCTATCACTGAGGCCGAACCTGCTGTAGCGGAGGCTGGTAGCTGGCAGTGGGTTACGCCGGTTTTGTCGCCAGGTCAATCATTTGCTGTAACGCTCAAAACAAAGTGGTCTTCTGAGGCTGCGGGCGAACAAGTGATTCGGGCCTCCCTCACTGCAGTAGGAAGTGCTTCGCAAGCAGCCGCCGTGGCTAGTAGCGAACTCCGGGTGGGGGTGATCAATGGCGATGTGCTTTTGACGTTAACCGCTAACGGAAACAGTAATTCAACTGCTGCATCATTCGGTGATTCACTACGGTACGTTTTGCGTTATCAGAATCTTGGGGCTGAAACAATAAATGGAATTACGGTATCCGTTCGCTATGATGGTGGCAATTTAATTCGCTGGGACGGCGTACGTGCCGAAGGGGCAACTGTTGAGAGCGGCACTATCACGTGGCGAAGCGAAAATACACCTGCATTGCAGCGACTTTTGTCTGAGGGAAGCGGTGAATTTTCTTGGGACGTGCCAGTGATTGCTAAATCTAATTCCGTTTCAGGCGCCGGTCAGATTGTCGCTACTCCTACCTTTGCTTTTTCTTCACGAGGGGACGCTTCAGAGGCTGGTAAGATTGACGGCAGCCCGATGGTCGTTGCCATTAACACTTCAGTTAACGTGCGCGTATCGGCTCGTTATTTCAGCCCGAGTGGCGAACCTATCGGTTCTGGACCATTGCCGCCCGTTGTTGGTGAGGAAACATCGTATCGCATTATCTGGCAACTTACCGGCAGCACGCACAGTTTACGGGATGTTGTTGTTACGGGAAATTTGCCGAGCTATGTCACGGCGGAGACTGGTACCGCAACAACTGGCACGCTTAAAGTTACTGGTACTACTGCCGTGTGGAAGATTGACGCCTTGCCACCTGGGCTCGAGCCGCAAGCCTTTTTTACCGTTCGAATTAAACCGACGTCTAGCGACAGTGGGCGCATCTTGGTGTTGTCGGGTCAAACAACATTGGCCGCACATGACGAAACAACCAACGGTGCCGTGAAGGTTACGGGAACGACAGCCACTACAAGTTTAGACGGAGATCAAATCGCAGCGGGAAAGGGGATAGTGACTACGGAATAGTATGGGTGCACAGTTTTTTTCAATTGGCGTACGAACAGTTACTGAAGAACTAATCAGTGCGCCGGTCTGGTGGTATTCTCGGGGATTACAGTTGGCATTTCGCCGACTGCTCGATCGGTTCAGTTATGCCAATAGATACTTGGGCGTAACGGTCTGGGCAAGTAACCTTTTTGTTCCAATGTATGGTCAGTGGGACATTGCCGGCCGGGTTATTAGTTTTTTTGTTCGAGTTGTGCAAACGGTGGTGCGATGTGTCGTGTTTGTACTGTGGGCGCTTACCGACGTCATATTATTTGCTCTGTATATTATATTTCCATTGGTCGTACTATGGCGCATCAGTACAACACTCATTCTCCTGCTAGCCCAGTAGGCGCCGCAATCGTTAGTTGCCCCGCCTGTTTTGGCGAAGGTACAGCGGATTACGCGACGTGCGTTTTGTGCGCCGGAGAGGGAAGTGCCATTAAAGTTGGGAATCACATTGCGTGGCTACCAAATGATTTGTCTGCAGCGCAGTTTCACCGTGAACGTCTGGCAAGTATTTGGCGGATACTGATTCGAGGAACAATCTTTTGCGGTGCGATTACTGCGTTAGTGTATGCCGCGCTGCTGTTTGAAGCTGGCATCACTGAAGCCATTCTATCTGATTTCGTTTCCGCACTCCTCATTTTTTCGGCAACCGGTGACTCATTTCTCTTTTGGGTCGGTGTGCTCTGCGGGTTGTTTGTGTATGTCAGTATTGAGCGTGATAGTTATGGCATAAAAAAGATTCCGCGCTTGCCCTACGATGCGTCTTCTGCGGCGCAAAAAACATATCGATTAGATATCTACAGTATGGTATCAGGCGACGCTCGAAGTTACATTGCTGCCGCAATTATTCGCGCAGACAAGTTTCGACGTCCTTTTCGACCCGCCGATTTATTTCTGTCGCTCATTACTAGTTCGGAAGTCTCCTTAATGTTGTTGCGACTTGGTGTTCAGCCGGCAGATGCTGGTCGGGCTGTTGTTCAAGAGTTACGTGCGGTCACGTCGACAATTGAAACAACCATCGGACAAACGTTACTCCGTGCCTACTTGTCGGCTTACTATGATCGTCGCGAACGGCTTGACTGCTCTGCCTTGTTTGAGGCCACCATTGCACTAGACCCGGTTGTTCGTGACGTACTGTATGAGCGAGGTATAACAGAAAGTAAAATTCGTCACGTACTTTTGTGGCAGCAGAGCGATCGTCAGCTTCGTCAGCGGTATCAAAGGTTACGTTCGGCCGCTCGGTTTCGACCGCATTCTCGGCTCGACCGTGCCATGACGGCGGTGGCCACGCCGCTTCTCGATGCTTTTTCTGAGGACATCACTGAACAAGCGCAGTATGGTGGTACGTTTCCGTTTGTGCGTCGCAGTGAAGCCATGAAAACTGCCTTACGTATATTTGAAAGCGGTGGTATGCCGCTCCTTGTTGGCGAGCAGGGGGTGGGTAAGCGGGGTCTGTTAGAAGACTTAGCTGACCGAATGGTGGCTGGTGAAGTACCGGCGGAATTAAAGGACAAGCGGTTAGTCAACCTTATTTTGCCAAAGTTAGTCAGCGGCGCGAATCCGTCTGAAGCGGCAGAGCGCATTTTGCGAGTTTTAAACGAGGCTAGTCGCTCCGGCAACATCGTGCTCGCTATTTCCGGCGTGCACGGTGTGCGTGGCATATCGAGTGGTCAGGCGGGCAGCGTGGACCTGGCCGAGGTATTAGCAACGGGTGTGCGACGGTTACGCATTAAAGTGATTGCCACAACAACGCCTGAAGCCAACCGTCAGTATTTGGTTGGGTCTGCCCTGGGTGGCTTATTTGAATCAGTGCTTCTGACCGAGCCAACCGTGGAAGAAGCGATTCCTATGGTGGAGTCTCATGCGCTGCTCACTGAGCTGTCACACGGCGTCTTTTTTACGTATGACGCCATAGAGCGGTTGGTCGATCTGACTAGTCGTTTTTTGCCCGATAAGCGGCTGCCAAAAAAAGCTATTGATCTGTTAGACGAGCTGGCGCTGTACATGAAAGAAACAAGGCAAAAGAAAAAGGTAATTCGCTCAGGGGACGTTGATAGCTTTCTGTCTTCAAAAATTGATATGCCACTTCGTGATGTATCGCATGACGAGTCGTCACTGCTTCTAAATTTTGAGGACCGAATACACGAACGATTTATTAATCAAGAGCAAGCGGTCAGTGTGGTGGCTGACGCGCTTAGGCGGGCTCGCGCGGAGATTCGAGATACGAAGCGCCCTATTGTAAACCTTCTCTTTTTGGGTCCAACTGGTGTTGGGAAAACAGAACTAGCGAAGACCGTTGCGGCGCTCTACTTCGGTGACGAAAAGAGAATGGTGCGAATTGATATGTCTGAATATGTTGGTGCTGAAAGTGTTGAACGGTTAACTGGTGGTCGAGCGACAACATATGGCATTCTGACAGAAGCAGTGCGGGCGCATCCGTTTTCGTTGGTGTTGCTCGACGAATTAGAGAAAGCAGATACACGGGTGCTCAATCTATTTTTACAGATACTCGATGACGGTCGAGTAACTGCTGGTAATGGGGAAGTTATTGATTTTACGAATACCATCATCATCGCTACGTCAAACGCCGGTACTGAGTATATTCAAGACGCTGTCCGACGAGGTGACGAAATGGGTGAAATTGAAAAAACACTACATGAAACGGTATTGAGAAAGAATTTTGCACCAGAGTTCATTAATCGTTTTGATGCAGTGGTGGTTTTCAAGCCGCTTACCTTACCGCATGTTTCGGCCATTGCCAGTTTGTTGTTAAAAAAAGTTGCGAAGCGAATGGAAGTGCATGGCGTTTCGTTTGTGGCCTTACCTGCGGCGATAGAAGAATTAGCTGCCGCCGGATTTGATCCACTCTTTGGCGCGCGTCCTCTGCGGCGGGTTATTCAGGATAGAGTTGATTCAGTACTGGCCAGGTACTTACTTGAAGGTCGGCTACATCGAAGAGATTCTGTAACGTTAGAGCCGGGCGGTATACTGCGCATTGCGCGACCAGAGTAATCTATATGCTGTACGCCATAGCTTTTGGGGCAGCTGGTATTGTGGTGCAATTTTTCATTCTGTTGGTACGCGCCTATGCCAACAGTCGTCACATAGTTGACGACCCAACGCAGGACGCCGCACGACGGATGCACACCCGACCTATTCCGCTCCTCGGTGGCCTGGCAGTGTTTGCTTCTATCTTTACTGTGGCATTCTATTTTGGATTCATTCGAACAGACCTGGTTACCACCTATCTTAACGCGGGTCAGTTGGTCTGGTTCTTTATTGGTGGGTTCATACTCATGCTTGGTGGTTATCTCGATGATCGCTATGGTCTGCCTGCGCCCGCCAAACTGGCTTTACCGGTGCTCGCTTCACTTGCCGTGGTGTTTGGTGGGATTGGGGTCAACTTTATTACGAACCCCTTTGGCGGCGTCTGGCGCATTGATCAAATAAAGCTGCCAGTGACCTTGGCTGAGGCCAGCTATTTCGTAAATCTTGGCTCAGCACTCTTTACGGTTATATGGCTGTCGGTCTTAATGTACACGACGAAAGTTCTAGACGGCCTCGACGGACTGGTGAGTGGCATTGGCTTTATTGGTGCGGCAACAATATTTACGTTGTGCCTCTTGCCACCAGTACTGCAGCCTGATACCGCATTGTTCGCAGCCATTATTGCCGGCGCATTTTTTGGTTTCTTGCCACACAATTGGCATCCGGCAAAACAGTTCTTGGGGGAGTCTGGTAGTCTCTTGGCTGGTTACACAATTGGTGTGCTTAGTATCATTGCTGGCGGGAAAATGGCTACCGCAGCGCTCGTCATGGGTCTTCCGCTCCTCGACGCTTTTGTTGTCGTTGTGAGGAGGGTGCTTGAGCGAAAAAGTATTTTTTCGGCTGATCGTTCACACCTTCATTTTGTGCTCGTTGACCTCGGGCTTGGGGTTCGTGGTTCGGTGGCGGTGTTTTTTGCCTGCAGCGCCGCCTTCGGTGCGGCTGCGCTTTTCTTGCAATCCACCTATAAACTCTACGCATTGGCGTTTCTCGGAGTGCTTGCCGGAACGATTATATTCGGTCTACCATTTGCCAAACGGGTTATCGGTAAGTAATTCCAGTTAAATCTATGACTGATAGGCAAAAGTATCGTTTACTCGAGGCAATTCCAGGTACCCTTACCTGGTTTACCTTTACTTTGGCAATCCTACTTTCAGTGGTCAAACCACTGTGGGCTATAGCGCTTGTCATTCTTTTTGACCTTTACTGGCTCCTCCGGGTTGGTTATTTCGTTTTCTACCTCATTCATTCCTGGCGCATTCAGCGTCGAGAATCGCGACGAGCATGGTGGGATGAATTACGGGTAACGTATCCATCATGGGGTGAGTATTACCATATAATTTTTTTACCAACGTACCGGGAATCGAAGGAGGTCATTGAAACAACACTCACTCGCTTTACGGAAATTGCGTACGACCCCAAACGACTCATTGTCGTTTTGGCTGGAGAAGAGCGAGATGCTGAAAATTTTTCAGCACTGGCCCGAGAATTAGAAGCTCGTTACGCGTCGCATTTTCATGCCTTCATTACGACGCTTCATCCGAAAGATTTGCCAAATGAAATTCCGGGTAAAGGCGCCAACCTAAATTGGTCAGGGCATCGTGTGCAAGAATACGTTGATGAACAAAAACTCGCTTATGACAAACTCATCGTATCTGCGTTTGATGTTGATACAATTGTCGCGCCACAGTATTTTGCCTGCTTAACCTATACGTACCTCTCGCAGCCAAATCCGCAGCGGTCAAGTTACCAACCAGCCGTTGTTTATAATAATAATCTTTGGGAGTCGCCGGCGTTGGTTCGCATTGCCGCCATGGGCACAACATTCTGGTTGATGACCGAACTCGCTCGGCCAGAGCGACTCTTTACATTTTCGTCGCACAGCATGAGCTGGCAGGCGCTCGTTGATGTTGGCTTCTGGGAGAAGCGAATTGTCACCGAAGATTCGCGTATTTTCTTGCAGTGCTTCCTGCACTATGAGGGTGACTACGTCGTTACGCCAATGTACGTGCCAGTATCGATGGATATGGTGGCGGCTGGTGGGTACGTGAAAAGTTTAGGGGCACTGTATCGACAGCAGCGACGCTGGGCGTGGGGCGTTGAGCACTTACCGTTCATGCTGTGGAACTTCCGAAAACACCCAAACATTCCGATGCGAAAAAAATTGTACTACCTCTGGAATTTGGGCGAGGGTATGTATACGTGGGCCACAGCACCAATTCTTATCACCGTGCTTGGCTATCTACCGCTCTATTTGGCGCCGCTGAACATTGCAGAAGTTGCGCTCACACAGAATGCGCCGGCATTACTTGAGTTGTTACTACGACTCGCCATGGTGGGTATTTTTGTAAGCGGTATTTTGGGTATGTCGCTCTTGCCACCTCGGCCAAACACTGTACCGGCGAACAGATACCTCATCATGATTTTACAGTGGGCACTGTTACCGTTCACGCTAATTTTATTTGGTTCGCTACCGGCAATTGATGCGCAAACGAGACTCCTTCTCGGCAAGCACCTCGGTTTTAACGTCACACATAAGGTACGAAAGTCGTCATGAGCGTTCGTATCGTACTTGTCACGAGAAACGGGCTACCCATTGTTGAAGAGTCCTTGTCTGCCATTGCTAGCTATAGCGGTGGTGCACAGGTGAGTTTGCTAGACAATGGTTCGACAGACGGAACAAGTGCCGTTCTTCGTGCATGGGCCATGCAGCACAATGCAGAGCTATTAATCTCAGAAACAAACACCGGTTTTTCAGCCGCCTATAATGCTTTACTGCGACAGGGGAGTGAGCCATATCTCTTGGTATTAAATCAAGATGCGGTGTTGAGTTCCGGCTATGTGGATGCATTAGAGAAAGTGCTCGGTGAAGTGCCTGAGCTAGCGTCAGTTAGCGGAACGCTACTCCGCAGGGATGACGTCGTAACAAATGTTATCGACGCGCAGGGGCTTACAATTCATGCAACGGGTCGGGTAGTTGAGAGAAACCGCGGACAACAATTTAAAAATTCGACCACGGAGTTACAGTACGGTTTTGGTAATCCCGCCACAGCTACGCTGTATCGTCGCTCAGCACTGCAAAGTATCGCCCTTGGCACCGCCGTACATCCACAATATTTTGATGAGCACTTCTTTGCCTATAAAGAGGATGTTGACCTCGCGTACCGTCTGGCACTTGCCGGTTGGAAGTCTGCGGTCTTACCGAATGTTGTCGCCAGTCACATTCGCTCAGTCCGCGGCATTGCGGACGACCAGCAAGAAATTGGGGGGCGGCGTACGGCTGCGGCATGGCTTGCCCGGACTGATCTCCAGCAGTACCTTTCTTATCGTAACCACCTATATTTTCTTTTTGGTACCGCGCTCGTGCGGCGAAACTATGTTTCATTGCCGCTCGTTATTATGTACGAAAAGATAAAGGCGTTTATGGTACTCATTACCCGACCACGACAATTTTTTCGAGCGTGGGGCGAGGTATTTGGTAATCGTGAGTATTTGAAGGAAAAGCGTAAACACACTCGTGCTCTTAAACGGGTTCAGGTATGAAACTTTCAATTGTTATCGTAAATTATAATACCGCTGGATTGCTTCGTGAATTTTTGCGCGCCATTTTTGCGAATCCGCCGGAGATTCCATATGAGATTATCGTTGTTGATAATGGCTCACGGGATAGAAGTATTGAAGTACTCAAAGAGTTTTCTGGTCGAGTACAGGTGATAGATACAAAGCGTAATCTTGGATATAGCCGCGGCACTAATGTTGGTATTCAGACGGCACAAGGGGAGTTCATACTGCTCGCTAACACCGACCTCGTTTGGGAGCCTGCGGCTGTTCTTTCGCTTGTTGCACATGTAGAGGCAAACCCAAAGGTTGGTGCCGTCGGACCCAAATTATTGAATCCTGATTCCTCGCTTCAGTATTCCTGCTACCGTTTTCATACACTACTCACCGCGTTGTACCGTCGCACGCCGCTTGGACGAACGCAGACGGGAAAGCGTGAGTTAGCCCGATTTCTCATGACGGATTGGTCGCACGACGAAACGCGAGCAGTTCCCTGGTTAATGTCGAGTTGTCTATTACTTCGTCGCGCGGCAATGACTGCGGTGGGCAATTTTGATGAACGCTACTTTGTCTATTTCGCCGACACGGATTACTGTCGCCGGTTATGGTTGGCGAACTGGGAAGTGCATTACCTGGCTTCGGCCTCGCTGATACACTTTCATAGACGTGAATCAGCTGACGACTGGCGCACTGCGATTATTCATAGTAAGGATCTTTTGCGATATTTTTGGAAGTGGAGAAGGTCAGTGCCGCCGCGCGTTTAGGATTGCCAAAGCGGCGTTTTTTCAGTATCATAGAAGACTATGTGGTCAAAGAAAATTGCCATTGATCTTGGCACAACAAACACATTGGTGCATTTGCCGAAGCGTGGCATTGTTATCAATGAACCATCCGTTGTGGCCATTTCTATCGTGGACAAAAAGATTTTGGCAGTGGGGAACGAAGCAAAAGAAATGCTTGGCCGAACGCCAGAAACAATTGTCGCGCTCCGACCACTGAAAGAAGGCGTCATAGCAGATTACCGAACCACCGAAGCCATGCTTCGTTATTTCATAAATAAAGCTTTAGGTGGTGTTCGTTTTTTTCGACCGGAAGTAATGGTAGCTGTCCCCGCCGGTATTACCGCCACAGAACGTCGCGCCGTAATCGACGCTTGTATGGCGGCCGGCGCCAAAGCCGCGTTTATCATTAAAGAGCCTATTGCTGCTGCCATTGGTGCAAACATTCCCATTGGTTCGCCGTCAGGCCACATGATTATCGACATCGGTGGTGGTACATCTGAAATGGCGGTTATCTCGCTCGGTGGCATTGTATCGAGCACTTCAGTGCGCATTGGTGGCACGAAATTTGATGCCGCCATCATGGAGCATATTAAGAAAAAGTATAACTTGGCTATTGGTGAACGAACGGCAGAAGAAATTAAAATTGAAATTGGTTCTGCGCTTTACCTCGACGAAAAATTAAGTATGAACGTTCGTGGTCGGGACACCCTTACAGGACTCCCACAAACTATCACCGTGACGTCTGACGACGTGACCGACGCTATTCAAGCTGAGTTAGAAGGAATCATTGACGCCACAAAGTCCGTTTTGCAGCACACGCCACCAGAGCTTTCGGCCGATGTCATCGACAAAGGCATGGTGCTTTCAGGTGGCAGCTCATTACTCAGAAATCTTGACCAACTGTTGAGTCGTGCCACTGGTGTGCCAGCGTACGTGGCGGATGACGCTTTGCTCTGCGTTGCGAAAGGTACTGGCATTGCCCTCGAGAATTTAGAAGCATATAAGCGAAGTATTTTGGCCACCCGCTAGCGGTATGCCGGAAGGAAATAGTCGAGTAAGTGAAACAAGCGGTCCAAATATTAATGACTGGGCAGAGGCGGTTAGACCCATTGATGAAGCGTTCGCCGACCGAATCGGAATACCTCGTCAGGAAGGGTATCGAGCTGGGGCGGAAATTGGCTTACCAATGCCAGACAGCCGAACGCTTTCACTTCCTGATTTTTTAATGTCGCCGAACGAGCATCTCCAGCAGTTTGATTCTGAGTGTTATATAGTTGCACTGCTGCCTCACGATGCAAATTTGCCACGAGTATCAACTGCAAGGCTAGATTCGAACGATATAATTTCTCTCGTGCACGATAAAGTTCCGGAAGCGGTTCGTGATTCCTATGATATTCGTTTGATGCCATATTACGACGTAAAATACGGTGGCAATATAGTCGCGAATCCCAATGGTACGATGCATGTTGAATTCCGACAGGGACTTCCCGGGCCGGTGGCCTATGGTACCGAAACGCCACCGTTTTCTGCTAGTCGGGATCAATTTTTGCATAGCTTCAAATACAGTTTCGAAGATGAAGATTTGCGTAAGCAGATTTCGGAGGTTATAGCCCACATCCCGCATTCCGGAGAGGCGAGGGAAACACAGTATCACCCAGGCTACTATGAATTTATAGTCGTGGATAAGGGTGACAAAGCCCCATTAAAAACCCTCTTTATAGATTATCGTGATGACCCAAGTTATTTTACCGATAGTGGCCCCAAGGCGGTTTGACACGGTCAAGGCACTAATCTATACTGGAGCGACTATCTTTACTGAACTATATGCACGCAGTAATCAAAACGGGCGGAAAACAGTACGTTGTCACAGAACAACAGCAGCTTGATATTGAAAAAATTGAGGGTGAGGAAGGTGCGGTAATTACGCTGAAGGATGTCCTGTTGGTGTCGGACGACAAAAAGGTGACCATTGGCACACCGATGCTCGAAAAGGCAGCTGTTCAGGCAACGATTCTAAAGCAAGGCCGAGCTCGTAAAATTAGAGTCGTTAAATTTAAATCTAAAGTTCGCTACCACAAGGTACAGGGGCACCGACAGCCTTTCACGAAAATTCAGGTCACGAAAATTTCAGCCTCCTAGAGGCTGAAATTGTTTATTGTTCTTCCGAGGCTGAAATTCCTTTATCCTCTCGGCGTCCGAGAATCGCGTTTTGCAAGGTAATTTCATCGGCGTATTCAAGGAGTGCGCCGGTTGCCATGCCGCGAGCGAGTTGTGTGATTCTGATGTTGGCTCGTTGTCGTAGTTCTTGCTTCAGATAACTTGTGGTTGTTTCGCCGGCCGTGTCACTATCAAAGGCTAATAACACTTCGGTAACGTCCGGCTTGATTCTCGCCAGCAGCTCCGCAATTGGGAGGTTAGTCGCGTCAATGCCTGCTACGGGGTCTAATGTGCCGCCTAGGACGAAATAGAGCCCTTGGAAGGCACCTGTTTGTTCAATGGCGGTTATGGCGTTGTCTTCTGCCACTACACACAGCTGCGAACCGTTGCGTGATGAGTTGGCACAAATAGGGCATAGGACTGCCTCGCTCAGCTGTCGACATTTTTCACACAATCGCAATTCCTGCTGCACGAGGAGCAATGCCTGACTGAGCTCTTTAACTCGTCGTGAGTCACTGCGAACAATGTGGTAGGCAAAACGAATGGCGGTGCGTCGTCCAACGCCAGGGAGAAGTAAAAACGTCTCAATGAGACGCTGCAAGGGCAGCGGGTAGCGCATACCTTAGAATGACGGGCCGTTGTTGTCAGCTGAGCGATCCAAGTTGCGGAAGCTGGTTAGACTTTCGTCGAAGTATAAATCTACTTTTCCAGTCGGACCATTACGATGTTTCTCAATATAAATTTCAGCAATGTTTCGGTCTTCAAGTGACACGGTGTCGCGCAAGCTTCTGTCCATAGCTTTTCGGTAAATGAACATGACCACATCCGCGTCTTGCTCAATGGCCCCAGATTCCCGTAGGTCGGCGAGCTTCGGAATTGACGGGCTTCTAGCCTCAACTGCACGTGATAACTGCGACAAGGCCACAACCGGAATCTGCAGTTCTCGAGCTAGCCCCTTAAGTGCACGGCTGATTTCAGAAATTTCCTGCACGCGGCTTTCGCTCTTTCCTCTGCCTTCCATGAGCTGTAGGTAGTCGACGATGAGCAGTCCCAAACCTCGCTCCATTTGTAAGCGTCTGGCTCTGGCGCGAATTTCCATGACGTTCGCCATAGCACCGTCATCAATGTAGATTGGTGCTTCGGCGAGTGCGCCCATGGCGCGGCCAATGCGAGAGAAATCGTCATCAGCTCCGCGGTCTGATAAACGGCCGGTGCGCATTTTCCAAAGGTCAACGCCAGCCTCGGCGCAGAGCACACGGTCTACGAGTTGTTCCTTAGACATTTCTAAACTGAAGATGCCCACTGGAATTTTTTCGTGGAGCGCCACATGGCGAGCAATGTCGAGGGCCAGCGATGTTTTTCCAATTGATGGTCGGGCGGCGATAATGATGAGGTCAGACTTTTGTAGTCCAGCAAGAATGTTATCGATTTCTTTGTAGCCCGTTGGAATGCCTCGAAGTTTGCCGCTCTGCCGGTGTAATTCATCAATACGGTCGAAAGCTTCGGTGAGCAGCGACTTCATCGGCGTAAAAATATGCCGCAAGTACTTCTGGGTCACCCGAATGAGTCCTTGTTCAGCCTTGTCGAGCGTCACTTGCAAATCGTCACTTTCGTCGTACCCAAGGCCAGTGATAGTTGTTCCGGCATCGATGAGTCGGCGAAGCGTTGCTTTTCGTTGCACAATTTCACCATAGTGACTGACGTGCGATGCGGCTGGTACGCTGTTTGAAAGCGATGCGAGGTAGCTGCGCCCACCAACCTTTTCTAGAACACCTTGCTCTTCAAGACGGGTGCTTAAGCTCAGAACGTCGATTGGCTCTTGCTTGGCAAATAAGCTGAGCATCGACTCATAAATAAGACGATGTTGGTCTTTATAGAAATCATCAGGTGTCACCGAGTCGGCCACCTTAACGATGGCTTCTTTTGATAGCAAAATTGAGCCGAGCAGTGATTGCTCAGCCTCGATGCTTTGCGGCGGTATTTTGGCGACTCCTGAATTATTATCTGCCATAGGTAGTTCATGTACTGTACGCCTGCTTTACGCTTCATTCAAGTTGCGCTTTTGTCTGGTATTTCGTATATTTCGTCGCATGCGCTCCGGTAGCTCAGTGGTAGAGCAGTGGCCTTTTAAGCCAATGGTCGCAGGTTCGATCCCTGCCCGGGGCAAAAAACCTTAAGGACAACCCGTCGGGTTTTCCTTAATATTCCTTTCCTTCAGCACAGGTCGCTCGTTTCTTCTTCCGCGCAGTAGCAGGCTTTGCCCTACCGCCACCGTGCTCAGAAGAAACTCGCTATGATTTGAAATGAACAAAAAAATTACTCTATTCATATTCGTAACTCTTGTCGCTCTGCTCATTGTGGGTGTGAGCTATTTTTTATTTACAAAAGAAGTGGTTAAAGTTCCGGATGAAACGCAGCCGATTGTAAATGTGCCAGTGGAGTCATTACCGCCAGAGCCGGTAATGGTTAGCGAAGAGAGTACTGTTTCTGTTGCTACAGATAAGTCAGTCTATGCACTTGGAGAAACAATTCCAGCCATGGTTACAAATAATACCGAGTCGGCTATATGGCTGAGTACCGCTTGCGGTATGCCTATAACGTTATTGAGGAAGAATGGCGAGACGTGGGAGCCTCATGGCGCATACCCTACAAAACGTTGCGCAGCCACCGCACCAAGTGTCGAATCTGGCGAAACGGTTAGTTACGTCTTGGATTTAGAAAATATGTACGCCCACACTTTTTTCAAAATTGAGCCTGGAACCTATAAGGTTGAAGTGGAGCATACGATTGTTGACGGAAAACTTTGGCCTGTAGCAAATTTTAGTTTTTTGAAGTCACAATCAGAAGAATTTAGAATTGTTCAGAAGTAGTTTTATGGACTCAACAAAACTTCTTTATCTCGAAGATTTTAATCTCTACGCTGGCACCGCTACTGTTTTAGGGATAATTGACGAAGAAGAAAGAAAGGTTATTTATTTGAATCAAACTATCTTTTACCCGCAAGGTGGTGGTCAGCCATATGACCAGGGCATAATTGAAAATGCCTCTGGGAAATTTTTAGTCGAAGAAGTACGTTTTGTTGAAGGGATTGTCAGACATGTAGGTTCATTTGAATCGGGCGATTTTAAAGAAGGTGAAATCGTTCAATGCTCGATCGATAAAACTCGTCGGGTGCTCAATAGTCGTCTCCATTCGGCTGGTCATGTTGTTGATATGGCCGTAAGTGCCCTAAAGCTCAATTGGGTTCCTGGTAAGGGATATCACTTTCCGAACGGTCCTTACGTCGAGTATGAAGCAAGCTTGGAAGGCTTAGACAAAGAAAAGTTGAGAACCAGTATCGAAGATTCATGTAATAATTTTGTTGCTGAAAATAGGACAACAAAGCTCCTTTTCATACCAAAGGAGAAAATGCACGAAGTTTGTCACCATGTACCCGATTATTTACCTGAAGGTAAGCCAGCGCGGGTCGTGATGTATGGGGATTTCGGTGTTCCTTGTGGTGGTACCCATGTCAGTAATTTATTATCCATTGGGCATATAGTGATTAGAAAAATTAAGTCCCAAGGTGACACTACTCGTGTGTCCTATGATGTCGATAGGTAAAATGAATTTATTGCGGTAGGTCATTAAATTCCGTATGATAACCGTACATGAAAACAAATCTACCCATTACCCTCCGCGATAGTGAAACTGTACTCTTGGTGTGTCGGGAGCACTGGCTGAAATTGGCTGGTACGATTCTCGGCATCGCTATAATTTTTCTTTTACCCTTTTTTTTCCTAGCACCACTTTTTGATCTTGGCGTCATCGGCATCGCCGTTTTTGGATTCGTCATTTTTTGCTGCGCTTTTTACGCAATTCGCGAGTACTTTCGCTGGGACAGAACGCAGCTTGTTATTACCACAGCTCGTTTAGCGTACGTTGACCAACAGGGGTTGGTAACTCGTTTGATTGTAGAAGTTTTCTACCCACACTTGTTAGATGTAGAGCAGCAAACGAAAGGGGTACTGCAGACGCTTGGCAAATACGGCACGCTCTATATTCGAGCGGCCGGTCGACCAGAGGCGCTCGTAGTGGCGAACGTTCCGAAGCCTGCCGCAGTTCGCCAAGTTCTGCTTGATGCGCGCGATGCCTCGCTTGGTAGTCGTACGCAAGCGACCAAAGGTAGCTGGTGGTGGCAGCGTTTTACTGCCATGGAGCCAGTGGAGCAGCAACAGATGCTAGAACGGCTTTTCAGTAAAGTTGACGAGAGCACAATGCGTGATCTTTTCCGACCCGGAGTTTCGTCACCAGACACTGACGTTACAGAATGAAGAATCTTCGAGCGCTGCTTCCAACAAGAAGTGAAGCCATGCCCTGGCTCTTGGGGTTGTTTTTAGTAGCGTTACTAGTTGGTAACACGCGTCTTCTTATTCGCCGACAGCAAATCAAGACCGAAGTGGCCGAGCTTAATGAGAAAGCCACTGAATTACAGCGGTCCAACCAGCAATTGCAATCGCTCTTGTCATACGTACAAACAGATACGTACACTGAAGAGCAAGCTAGGGTACGATTTAATTTAGCGAAACCCGGCGAGAAGCTATTTATTTTGCCGCAAGAGGGCGAGGAACTTGCGGCGGGTGGTGAGGAGCCAGCAACCGAGTCGGGTAGTCTAATCGCAAAATGGTGGAGATTCTTTTTTGTAAAACAATAGTATGGCTGACAAAAACAACAAACCAGCAGCGATAACACCGGAAGAAAAAAAACACATGCACGATGTTGTTATAGAGTGGATAGGGGACACAGAGAAAGAAGAGAAGGAAAAAGCAAAGCCGCGTGTAAAAAAATCTGCACCACCGGTAGTCAAACCAAAAGAGGTTGCACAGCAGCCCGTGGTTATGAAGCCTGCACCAGAGCCGAAACCAAAACCTAAGCCAGAAGTTGTCGTTAACCCTTTTGCTGCCGTTGAAACAACTGAAGAAGGTTACGCAGCCCCTAAAGAGATAACGAGCCCAACACCAGTACTCATGTTGCCAAAGCCGCACGTGCGACTACTGCCGATACTGTATAAGATTGCGCTCGCCTGTTTTATTGCTGTAGTTCTGACAGCGGGTGTAAGTGCGAAGTACAAAAAGTTTGATTACCCGTATCGGTATGCGCTTTCCTTTGTGCCACTGCCGTACGCCTCTCTTGGGACGCACCCAGTATTACTGAGTAAGGTCTTGGATGAAGCGGATGCAGTGAATAAATTTTATCAGCAGCAAAGCATCCCAGAATCCGCTCGGCCTTCCTTGGCAGCCATGCGTGATCAAGTGGCGAGTGAAGCCTTACGGCGCGCAGCGGCGAACGCCATAGCGGGTCGTTATGATGTTCGGGTTAGTAATAGTGAGCTTGCGGAAGCAACACAGAAACTCATCACAGAAGCTGGCTCACGCGAAATAGCTGAAGACGCTATAAAAAATCTTTGGGGGTGGAGCCTCAGAGATTACCAGCAAAATGTCATTGAGCCCTATCTCTTGAAGCAAAAACTTGCTGAGGCATTAGCTAAGGATCCTTTAACAAGTCGCTTAATTCCACCAGGTAGCGATGGAGAGGTAATTGATAATTATTTGGATACTATTGTGGAAAGTCGAGCGAGGATTTATTTGCCATTGCAGTAGCGCTTACGTACATGTATTTGACTTTTCTAGGTTTTTCTGTATAATAACTTTCTTATTTATTAATTAATTTATATGGAAGAAGAAAAAAAGGTAATTCCCGAGGATTGGAACGCAGATGACGAGTCAGCAGAGTCTGAACCAGTGGCTGACGAAAATGCGTTAGAGCATGGGCCACGTATTCCGGCAGATGTTGAAGAGCTTGAAAATGGGCCACGTGTTCCAGCAGACTGGAATAAGCCAGAAGCAGAAGAAGTAGAATAAAATCGAAGTTGAGGAATAAAAAATACCGGCGAGAGCCGGTATTTTTTGTATGCGTGACGAGAACAGAGGTTTTTAACGGTTTTCTATTGAGTCCAGCCGCTGCCGTATGGCGTACAGGTGTGCTTTTGTAAGATCGTCATCCAGTGCGTGTGGGTCACTGGCAACGCGTTCAGCAATGATGTCTAAAGCATGCTTTGCTTCGTACGCAAGCATTCGGGTTGCTGTTTCCTCTTTTGGGTCTGTGGTTTCAGCTTCGGGAAGAGGAGCGTTCCAATCACGTTGATTCATAGAGCCTTCAGATTCACGTGGGGCCATAACTTTAGGGTTAAATAATAAGAAAAACATTGTATCTATCCTAAGATCCACTGCTGTCTTTTCTACGCGGGATTACTGATCCTTCGCTGCGTATGTATGGCCAAGTCTGACTTGGCTGCGCTCGTCTAACGAAAGCGAGTTAGACTCGCTGGAGCCGAAGGTGGGAATCGAACCCACGACCTCTACTTTACGAAAGTATTGCTCTACCAACTGAGCTACTTCGGCGCATTCTTTTCTGTCTTCAAACGATAGTGAGTTTTTCTGAGCACGGCGGCGGTAGGGCATCGCCTGCTGTCGCGCGGAAGAAAAACGAACGGCCTCATGAGAAGGGAGGGAGTAAGGGGGGAACCGGAAGGTTCACCCTTGAGCTTTTAGCGGGATACGGGAATCGAACCCGTACTTAAACCTTGGGAAGGTCTCGTACTACCACTATACTAATCCCGCACTTTGGGCAGTACGCCATATGGCGTACGCTATACGATAACACAAAACTCATGGTGTCCTGAGCGTAGTCGAAGGACCATATCCCATACGGCGTACGCTATACGATAACACAAAACTCATGATTTTTTATGATTGATTCTGAGCGGTCTTACTATTAGCTATTTGCTATTTGCTATTCGCCACTTAGAATTTGCTATACTATAGGTAACAGTGCTGGGAATGACAAGGAGTAGATAAGCTATACGCCGTACGCAATACGCTGTACACATTACACGTTAGCAAAGAATGAAAAAAGAAGAAGTACAAAACTCAAAATCAAACAGAATGGTTTCATTACGTACGGTCAGTAAACATTATCCAGATGGAACGATTGCACTTCGGGGAGTGACGTTCGACGTCGAACCCGGAGATTTTATATCTATTGTCGGTCGCTCTGGCGCTGGAAAGAGCACTCTGGTGCGAGTACTCCTCGCTGAAGAGCGGGTTACACGAGGGCAGGTCTCCATTGGTGGCTGGGATATTACCGACATCGCTTCTCGGGATGTTGCTAATTTGCGGCGTCAAATTGGGGTCGTTTTTCAAGACTATAAACTACTGCCCAGAAAAACAGTGCTAGAAAATGTTGCCTTCGCTCTTGAAGTTTGTGGCATTCCGTCACGCCGCATTAACGAGGTTGTTCCGCAAATGTTGAAGTTGGTTGGTTTGGAAGGAAAGCGCCACCAGTTTCCAGAGCAGCTTTCCGGTGGTGAGCAGCAACGGGTGAGCATTGCGCGAGCGCTTGTGCATCAGCCGAGACTTTTAATAGCTGACGAACCAACGGGTAACCTCGACACTATTAACACGCAAGAAATAATTGAGCTTCTTAGAAAGATTAATCAGCTTGGAACAACTGTGCTTTTGGTTACGCACAATCGAGATGTGGTGAACGCACTGAAACGCCGAGTCATAACGTTAGATGGGGGAGCAGTTGTGTCTGATCAATCAGTTGGTCGTTACGTTTTGTAATATGTTGACCGCCCTACTTAGAGTTGGAAAATTTGCCGTGCAATCAATGGTGCGGAATATCTGGCTGACCATTGCAACATTTAGCACCGTTGCGCTTACCGTGTTGGCGCTTAGCTCGCTGTTAGCGGTAAACGTTGCAGTGAACCAAATCGTGGCTTCGGTTGAGGATCGCATTAACGTAACCCTTTTCTTGCACCCTGTTACCACAGAGTCGCAAGCTAATTCTTTTATTTTAGCCATCAATGCCTTGCCTGACGTTTCGAACGTAACATTTCAAACCAGAGAACAAGTCTTGGCCGAGCAACTAGCAAGTGGGGACCCGGTTGTTTTGAAGTCGCTTGAGGCACTCGGTGAAAACCCATTTGGTCCGGCGGTCACGGTAGAGTCAAAATCGCCGGAAGGGTATTTACGCATCATCCAAGAATTGCAGCAGCCGCAATTTGCAAACCTTATTGAAGGGGAGCAGAAGAATTTTGAAGAGAACCAGGCGTTCTTAAATGGATTGAATTCGTTTGCCAAGAAAATACGACTGGCAGGACTGGTAGTGGTTTGCTTCTTTGTTTTAATCAGTGCGTTAATGGTGTTTAACGCCATTCGGGTTGCCATATACACGCAGCGACAGGAAATAGGCGTTATGAGGCTTGTAGGGGCGTCTGTGGCCTTCATTCGTGGCCCGTTACTGTTAGAGCTAGTGTTTTACGCCATTGGCGCAGTGGTCATTGCAAATGGGGTAATCATCTATATCTTCAAGCTGGCGCAAGGTAGCTTTGATAGTTACTTCGGGCCCGGCATTATAAATGTGTCGAGCTACTTTATAGAGAACGCTCCAGCAATAATGGGTGCTGAGTTCCTCCTCATTTCGGTGCTTGGTTCATTAAGCACATATTTGGCTATACGGAGGCACCTTAATAGCTAATAGCGCGTGGCAAATAGCAAATGGCTGGCGCAGGAACGGGTGCAAGGCGCGGGAGAGAAGGTTTACAGTATTGAGTAAATAGCGTATAGAAAATAGCTAATAGCACTGAGTGATGAGCCTTCCATAGGCCATTTGCTAACGGCTATTTGCCACCCTGGTGGGGGATCGTCTAATGGTAGGACAGCGGCCTTTGAAGCCGTGAATCATGGTTCGAATCCATGTCCCCCAGCCAAAAAATCTTTAACCCCTGGCGGGTTGGAGATTTTTTGTTTGAGAGATATGATGGATTCGAACCAGAGGCGAAGGGGTTCCGCCAGAGGCGGACAAGCTAGAGAAGCGATTGACGATGGTTCTAGTCCCGTGAAGCGGGACGGAATCATGTCCCCCAGATATCTTTAAGAAAAACCTCCCGGTCTTCCTTAATATTCCTTTCCCTCGGCTAAGGTCGTTCAGAAATCATTTCACACGACAGCGAGCTAAGCTCTACGGCCGTCGTGCTCACAATTTCTTCACTCTAGTAAGACAGAACAATCTAAATAGTTTTAGGGAAGTAAACGAGAGTTGTGACCGATTCCCCCAGCCAAAAATCCTTGGCCCCCATTGTGGGGCTGAGGTTTTTTGATTGTAGGAGTATAATGGATTCGAACCAGGCGAAGTGGGTCCACCAGAGGGGCACAGGCCAGAAAAGCAGACGACGATAGTTCTAGTCCCGAGAAGCGGGACGGAATCATGTCCCCCAGCCATCTTGAGATAGGTTATTGCGAACGAGGTGTATAGATAAATATGAATTTGGTTAATAAATTTTTTTTAGACAAAGTAAAGCAAGATGAGCTAGAAATGGTACTCTTGTCTTATTTTGGGAGAGGAAATGGTCCACATGAAGGCAAATCTGTATACCATAAAGAAGACGATGACAGTTTTTCCGTAACTATTTATTATGGTTCGAGCGGAGAGATCCAGTCAATAGAAAATGGTTCAAAACTTAGCGAGAGAGATATAAATGAGATTTTACAGAAAATATCTGATGAGTTAATCGGCGCTCAGGAAGTAGTCGTCGCTAGGGATATTTGTTTTGTAACAGGTTCTAAGGTTGAAGAGTATTTTACATACAAGGATATATTTCAAATACTGCCCATGCCGTCTGATGCTCCTCAAATACAAAACCAAATGTGGGGGCATCACCCAATTTTATTAGAATACAAATATGTTTCATCAAAAAATACTCTAGTAAATGGGTTTAGAAAAAGTAAAAAATTCAGAGAATTAATCACGCTGTTACATTTATTGTCGCAAAGATTTTATGGTCCTTCTAGATTTGGTCAGTCTGACTGGGTAGTTATTAGTAATGAAGATATAGAAAAGACAACCAGCGAATTTAAACAGATGGGCTATTGGTATAGTAAAAAATTCCAAACCGATAATTCATTTTCATCGACAAAAGGTATAAAAGAGGTTGAATTTGGAAAAAGTAAAAGCAATGAGCTGACTTTTATTGAAGACGCTGATAAATTGTTAGATATTATTTTTATATTGGATCATGACAGATACTCAAAATTCATCACTTCCTGCTATTGGTTTTATACAGCAAACGAGATCTGGAAAACTTCGTATTCGGTTTCGTATGTTTGTTTGGTAACGAGTATCGAATGTCTTATGAGCAATGTAGAAAAGTGTGAGTGCGGATCAGCTCTTACAGATAAATCTATAGAGAAATGCGAAATATGCGGTGAACCGAAATATAGGATAGGAAAAAGTTTCAAAGACTTTCTAGAAAAATATTCCAATGAGGAATACTCTAAACTATCCAAGGAAGAGAAAAGTTATATTTACAATATTAGATCCACCATGCTTCATGGAGAAAGAGTATTTACTAGAGACTTTGAACCAATGGGATTCTTGGGATATCAAAAATCATACGAAAGCGCTTTTCATCGCACGATTTCAAGTTTAGTCTTCGGTGCTTTGATTAACTGGCTTTCTGATAATAAAAAGGTAAAGTAGTGTCGCATTTGTCGCTTTGAATCCGTTGCGAAGAGCCTCAAGGTGTTATAATAAAGAACATCAGAAAACACTTTTCTGCTTCCTTCTTGTAATAGAATCATTTATATGAAACACCAACTTCTTTATAAGGATCTCGCTCGTTATTACGATCATATTTATTCATTTAAAAATTACGAGGCTGAGACCAAGGAACTGCGTAGTCTTATTGAAAAATATAAGCGTTCCAAGGGAAGCGACATGCTCGACATTGCCTGTGGTACCGGGAAACATTTAGCCTATTTCAAGCGTTGGTATTCGTGTATTGGGGTTGATGTTAATGAGGGTATGCTACGGGTGGCCCGGAAAAAGATTAAAGGTGTCGTTTTTAAAAAAGGTGACATGACGACACTGAAACTCAATCGGACTTTTGACGTTATTACCTGTTTATTTAGTTCAATAGGATATGTTCGCACCTATGCAAACCTAGGAAAGACTATCATTGCTTTGTCTAAGCATTTGAAGCCAGGTGGTGTGCTTATTATTGAACCCTGGTTTACGCAAAAAACATATCGGCCAGGCTTACCGCATATGACGACATACAGTTCCCCGGATATAAAAATTGCGAGACTTAATGTAAGTGAACGTCGTGGCAGTGTGTCGGTCATGGATATGCATTATCTTGTCGCCGAGCGGGGGCATAAGGTGAAATATTTTGTTGACCGCCATGAACTCGGCATGTTTGAGCCAGATCGTTTGATAGGTCTAATGCGAAAGGCAAACCTCGAGACGCGCCTTGCAAAGTCAAAACTGATGAAGGACCGCGGGTTGTATGTTGGCGTTAAGGTTTAAAAAATTTGTATTAGGCGTATTGGCGTGCATTTAAAAAAATATGGATGAAGAAATAAAGATCAATGAATTCAATAAAATTTTAGAGCAGGCAAAAAATGACGATAGGGTTATCGGGCTAATTTTAGCTGGCGGACGCGGCAAGGGCATGTTCACAGAAAATTCTGATTACGACGTTGCTATAATTACAACCGATGAATCGATTTTAGGTGTTAAGGAAGATTACAAAGGCACACAAGATATTATTGATATAGGGGTATTATCGATATCTGAATTTAGAATATATGCAGCAGTAGGAACAGCGGAAGACTGGGATAGATATACTTACGCACATATAAAAGCTCGCATTGATAAAACAGGAGAAATCCAAAAGATAATTGATGAAAAAGGTATTTTGCCGCAAGAGCAAATATCAAAAGTAGCAAAAAAAGCTTTGTGTGGTTATCTAAATTCTTTGTATCGTGCTTTAAAAAATCACAGAGACGGAAACGAATTTGCCTCGCGTTTAGACGCTTGTGAATCTTTGCCTTGGTTACTAACCTTTCTCTTTGCAGTTGAGGGGCGAGTTCGTCCGTACAATAAGTTTCTGAAATGGGAACTTGAGAACTATCCATTAAAGAATCTACCAATCTCATCTGAAGATTTTTTAGCAAAAATCGAATTAATTATCAAAATAGGCGATATTGAAATCCAAAAAGAATTTCATAAAATTGCAGAAGAAATTGCAGTAAAAAATGATTGTGTTGATGTGATAGACGACTGGGCAGGATATTATTTTGCTAGAGAATAATTAAGCATGACACTCCTTAAATTCGAAAACATTCCTATACATGAATGCGGAGACGAACTCGTTAATCTAGGCGAATACGACTTCGCTCTTGAACCGGTCTATTTCAATTTAGGTTTCTCTCCGGAGCCACGTATTTTTCTTCGTAAATCAGTCGTCGACAAACTTATTGGCATACAGAATAGTCTGAACGGATATCGCTTTAAGATCTGGGATGGTTTTCGCCCGCGTTCTGTACAGCAGAAGATTTATGAAAAGTTTTGGAATGAGCTGAGTGAAGCACATTCCGAATGGGACGAAGAAAGATTGAAGATGGAAGTTGGTGTGTTTGTCACCACGCCTAACGACCAAAACCGCATTCCTCCTCATGCCACAGGTTCAACAGTTGACCTAACGCTCGTTGACTCGGATGGTAACGAACTCGATATGGGTACGGCATTTGATTATTTTGACCAGAAGCAGCGGCTTTCTACTTTGACGAGAATCCGGGAAACTTGACGGCAGCAAAGAATAGAAAGCTACTTCGAGAGACAATGTATGCTGGGGGTTTTGGAGGAGACAAAGACGAGTGGTGGCACTTTGACTATGGGAATCAGAAGTGGGCAGTCGAGCTAGGTCACGCTGAAGCGATGTTCGGAGAGGCTGAAATTCCTAAATGAGTTCCTGCATTACTTCTGAGCAAAAATCTATGCAACCATCAAAACACCCAAAAGTAGGTTTAGGTATTATTATCGTTAATAGTGAAGGGCGTATTTTAATTGGCAAGCGGATAGGGAGTCATGCCCAAAAATATTCTATTCCTGGGGGCCACTTAGAAATGGGTGAGACATTTGAGGAGGGAGCTATTCGAGAGGTCAAAGAGGAAACTAATTTGAATATAGTTGAACCGAAAGTAATTGCCATTACTAATAATTTAGAAACTTTCAAAGAAGAAGGGGAGCACTACATTTCTGTCATTCTTCTGGCACGAAAATATACGGGCGAATTAATAAACATGGAGCCGGATAAATGTGAAGAACTTATTTGGGTAGACCCCAAAAATCTCCCTCAGCCTCATTTTGACGCAAGCGCATTAGGAGTATCGTGCTATTTGAAAGGCAGTTTTTATAGTGGGGCTGATTTTTGATTGTAGGAGTATAATGAATTTGAACCGGGCGAAGGGCTTGGGAATCGGAGGCTGGCAAATTGGGTAATCTGATCCAAATACTTTTTAGGAGACTAGTGGTGTAAAGAAAAGGGAGAAATAATTATGGCCAAAATAAAAGACATTCCAAAAGTAGATCGCCCAAGGGAAAAGTTCCTACAAAAGGGCTCGGAAGCACTTTCAAAAAGTGATCTTTTGGCAATCTTGCTTGGCAGTGGAATAAAAGGGAAAAATGTAAGACAGCTTTCCGAGAATATCATTAAAAAATTTGGTAATAAATTTTTAGATATCAAAGTGGATGATTTGCTTCAGGTCTCAGGAATAGGCCAAGCAAAAGCACTACAAATTGTTTCTGCTATTTCTTTGGTAAAAAGATTTTACGATGAGCAAAAAAGAAGCGAAATTATAATAAAGAATCAGCAGGATGTCTTAGCCCTGACGTACGATCTGACAGATAAGAAGAAAGAGTACTTAGTCTGTCTCTATTTAAACACGAGAAATGTCTTGATAAAAAAAGAGGTTGTTAGTGTTGGATTACTCGATAAAAGCTTAGTTCACCCCAGAGAAATATTTCATCCAGCCGTTGAATTTAATGCCGCTAGTATTATTTTAATTCACAATCATCCCTCCGGAATATCAGACCCGAGTGAGAAAGATATTGAGATTGTTAAAAAAATATCCCAGGCTGGTGACATAATGGGAATTGCTGTAATTGATTTTGTTATTACTGCTAACAATGGGAGTTATAGTTTTTATGACAAACTACAACAAGGTAAGAAACATTTGGATTACGTTGCTGACGGCATACAAGGAACCTTATTTGATCTTTTAGAGATTGAAAAGCCGACTTATGAAATAAATGCCGAAAAGATACAAGAAAATTATTTTTATATTCCTCAAATTAAGAAGAATCACCTCCAGTTACAAAATCGGAGATATATTGGAAGTAAGCATAAACTAATTGAATGGATTTTTTCTATAATCAATAAAGAATGCGAGAAACGAAGTTCCTTTGCTGATGTCTTTGCAGGCACCGGAGTTGTTTCGGCTGTCGCGGCTAGGCATTTTGATGAAATCATATTGAACGATTTTCTACATTCAAATTATGCAATCTATCAGGCTTTTTTTGGTAATGGTAAGTGGGACAAACAAAAGCTTGACGATATAATCAAAAATTACAATAACATCAACGGTGAAGACCTAGAAAAGAATTATTTCTCTGAAAACTTTGGCGGAAAGTATTTCAGTCATAATTCCTCAAAGATAATTGGATTCATAAGAGAAAATATTGAGGAAAATAAAAGCAATTTAACTGATAAGGAATATTATATTCTCATTGCTTCTTTGTTGTATTCAATTGATAAGGTTGCAAATACGGTTGGTCACTACGATGCCTATTTCAAAAAGGATCATTTTGAAGACGGGTTTTTTATGAGACCAATTGATCCAATCGAAGTAAAGAGAGTGGCTATCTTTAGAGAAGACACAAATCTTTTAGCAAAAAAAATTAAAGCCGATGTTGTCTATATTGATCCTCCATATAATTCAAGACAATACAGTCGTTTTTATCATGTGCTTGAGACTCTAACGAAGTGGGATAAACCAAGACTTTATGGAACGGCATTAAAACCCGAAGAAGAAAATATGAGTGATTACTGTAAGGTACGAGCAAGAGATAGACTTGCCGAGTTGGTCCGGGACTTAGATGCCAAATATCTAGTAGTGTCATACAACAATACTTACGATTCAAAAAGCAACTCTTCAAAAAATAAGATCACCCTGCAGGAAATAAAAGATATTTTAGTCTCTAAGGGTAAAACAAAGGTTTTTGAAAAAGACTACAGGCATTTTAATGCCGGAAATACCGATTTCAAAAATCATAAAGAATACTTGTTTGTAACTACCACAGACTATGCAAAGTAAAATCAAAAGATCCCCTTTGTTTTACGTCGGGGACAAGTACAAGCTAATGAAACAGTTGGCTGGTTTATTTCCAAAGGAAGTAAGCAACTTTTATGAGCCGTTTGTTGGTGGTGGAACAGTTTTTTTAAATGTTCGTGCCGATAAATATTATTTGAATGATAATGACAAAAATCTCATTAACATACACCGGTTTTTGGTGGGAAGTTCAAATAACCCAGATGTATTTTTTAAGAATGTAGAAAAGGTAATAAAAAAGTATCGTCTATCACGATCATACAAGGAAGACATAATTCCTGTTTCATTAAAAAGAGAGTGGAAGAAAACCTATTTTGCTAGATTCAATAAAGAGGGCTACGAGAAGTTAAGGGTTTGTGTAAATAAGAATTTAAAAAATGATCCCCTGGTTCTGTATATATTGCTAATCTACGGATTCAACAGGATGTTGAGATTCAATGGAGGGGGTAAGTTCAATCTACCGGTTGGCAATGTCGATTTTAATAAAAATGTTGTTAACGCCCTAAATGAATACTTTGACTTTACTCGGAACAACAAAATAGCTTTAAGCTCGAAAGATTTTAGAAGCTATTTTGTTGGCCGAAAATATTGGGAAAACGACTTTGTTTATCTCGACCCGCCATACCTGATAACTGCTAGTGAATACAACAAACGGTGGGATCAAAAAGCGGAAGCTGACTTACTAAAAATAATTGATGATCTCGACAAAAAAGGTGTTAAGTTTGCCCTGTCGAATGTAACTCATTATAACGGTAGTAAAAATGAGTTACTGATTGACTGGATGAAAAAATATAAGACTCACAAGATAGTGAGCAATTACATCAGTTATCACAATAACGGCAAGAAACAGATTAAGGAAGTGTTGGTTACCAATTATTAAATATATGAAAACAAAAACAAGAGAATCAGAATATAAACCATTATTGTTTACTACCACACTCAGAAATCCGGAAAGGCTCAAGTGGTTTTTAGGAGTCCTTAAGGACTATGACGGTAAAGTTCTCGATGATCAGTTGGCGGAAGAAATCTCCGGAGAAGTCATTAGAGTTGGCTTGTATAAACCGACAAAGATAAGTGCTGCTATAAAGAAAAAAATTGAAGCAAAAGAGCCATTGTCCGATTCCGAAGTCATAAAGATTCTTGAGGACAATCCGCAGAATCACAAAGAGGCCGGTTTTAGTAAGGGCTGGGCTTCTCGATTTGATACCTGGTTTAAGATCGCCAAGGAGCTTGGCTTTGTCTATTACAAAAATGGTGAAAAAATCAGATTTTCTGATATCGGATTAAAATTAGTTGATAATGAACATCCCGAATTTGAACAGCAGGCTTTTCTGAACGCCTTTGTAAAATACCAAAGTAATAGTCCATTTAGACGAGTCCTCAACGAAAATGCGCCACTCATTTTATTGCTCAATGTTATCAATGAAGTAAACGCGGATAAGGATTTAAACGGGACCGGAATTTCTAAATTAGAATTACCGCTGATTATCTTTTGGAAAGATGATGACGCGCAGGGACTATACAAGCTTATAAAGAAAATCAGAAAAGAACACGGCTATACCCCGAGTTGGGAAGTTATTGTTGGCATTTGTGCTAACCAGATTATGAAGGGTGATTTCAAAAAGTTTAATCCGAAGTCAATAATGGTTGACTATCCGGATGAATTCATCAGGAAAATGAGGTTGACCGGGCTGATCTCATTAAGAGGAGCTGGTCGTTTCGTTGATATAAACAGAAACGAACAATCCAAGGTTGATTATGCTCTAGCTAAATATTCTCAATATGAGAAGTATGCAACGGAAGAAGAGTATTTTGAGTACATGTCGACCGTGGACAAAAACCTAATCTCGTTTGTTGCTAAACCGGTAAGTGTTGGTGAAAGAGATGCGTTTTTGGCAAAGTGGGTTGGTATTTACCCTTGGAACAAAATTAAGGCCGAAATGTTAAATCTTGCAAATAAAAAGCTCACGAAAGATGATGTTTTAAAATACCTATCAAATCCCGTCAGACTTGAGTTTTTAGTGTCTTTGGCCATCAAATCAAAATTTCCAAGTGTTAAGGTGATCCCCAATTATCCTTATGATGACGAAGGAATTCCGACCTCAACAGCTGGAGGTGTTGGAAACAAAGGTGATATCGAATGCTTCGAAGATGTTAAGGGTATATTGGTTGAAGTAACTATGTCTGAAGGACGTATGCAAACCATGATGGAAGTATGGCCGATCTCAAGACACCTGGAAGAATTCAAAAAAAGCGCACCAGATTCAATGTGTTATTTTGTGGCACCTAGCATATTCAAAGATTCGGAAATGCAGATTAATTATGTCAAAGAAAAAAAGAATCTTTCAATCTTGCCGAAAACAATTGATGAATTTTTGACTCACATAGAGAGTAGGGAGACTCTATACGCGGCTACGTAAATATATGAACAAAAAACTAATTACCGTTGCACTTTTCTTGCTCCTGGTGCTAGCTGTTGCTTTCTCGCTCGCATATTTTTTCACCCCCAAGACGGGTATTCTCAACAAAGAAGACGCTATAAATGCTGTCATTCGGTTGCACCCCGAATTAGAAGCATATAAAACCACCTCGCTTCCACCGAGTTCTATTGAGACGAAAGAAGCAAGAGATGGATGGTATGTTGGATTCATTCAAAGCGGAAGCGGCGTGCCGGGAATATTAAATGCAAAGTGCTATAAGGTTGATGAAAAAAATGTGGCACCAGTCGGAACGTATGCGGGGGATAGCACTAGGACTACGAAAAGTATTGTACTTCAGACGTGCGAACCGGTATTCGCCGAACAACCAACTGAAACATTTTTGGCTTACGGTGACGTAGAACTTCAGTTGAATCAACTCGCCACATTTAAGGACATAGCAATTCGCCCACTTTCAATTGAAGAAGATAGTCGTTGTCCAAATGATGTGCAATGTATTCAAGCGGGAACAGTGCGCGTAAAAGTTGAAATTCTATCAGGTGTGAAATCAAGCACGAGCATTCTAAAGCTTGGAGAACGTTTTACGACTGAAGGCGAAATTATAACGCTGAATAGTGTCACGCCCGTTACTAATTCCAAAGTGAAGATTACTGATAAGGACTATCGTTTTGTTTTCAGTGTTGTTCAAGAGTTAGTAAAAAATCCGGATCCGGAAGGAAAATGTTTTGTTGGCGGATGTTCGTCACAGTTGTGTACAGACCAGCCAGACGCTGCATCAACCTGTGAATATAAGAGCCAGTATGCTTGCTTTAAAGCAGCAAAGTGCGAGAGGCAATCGAATGGCCAGTGTGGTTGGACAGAGACAGAAGAACTTTCCGCTTGTCTTGCAAAAGAGAACTAAGCCGGGCAAATCTCATAGTCTTCATTCAAGACTCCTTTCAGGAGTCTTGATGACTTTGCTATACTTACGGTAAGACAATGCTGAAAGAATACATACAATACATAAAAGACAATCCAGAGCACTATTGGTTTAAACGCAAGCTTTACGGCTGGGGCTGGACACCTGCTACCTGGCAGGGGTGGCTAGTTCTTGCGATATGGCTTGTACTCGTCTTGATGTTTGCGTTTACTCTCGACGAAAATTCGCCCACGCGCGAAGTAATGTTCACCTTTATTTTACCAGTTACTTTGTTAACCCTTACGCTTATTCGCATTGGTTACAAAACCGGTGAAAAACCTAGCTGGCAATGGGGATTACCAATCGATAAGAAATAATTAATAACAAACTATATGAAAGAAACACTGCATTTCGAAATTAACATTCAGGCTCCTGTAGAGAAAGTATGGGACACCATGTTGACGTTAGAAACTTACAAAGAGTGGACGAGTGTTTTTGAACCAACGTCTTACTATGAAGGGTCTTGGGAAAAGGGAAGTAAAATTCTGTTTCTCGGAGCAGGAGGCAGCGGCATGGTTTCGGAAATTGCTGAAAATATTCCGCATAAGTTTATTTCCATCAAACACCTGGGTCAGATGAAAGACGGCATTGAAGACACCACCAGCGACGAGGTAAAAAAATGGACTCCGGCATTTGAAAACTATACGTTTACTGATAACGGCACAGAAACACTGCTTGCGGTTGATATGGAAATGGAATCAACGCCAGAGTCGGTGGAATTAAAGGAACAATTTGAAGGCATGTGGCCAAATGCATTGCTGAAATTGAAAGAGATTTGTGAACGGTAATTTTTCGGCTGACACGAAAAAATACAATAAAGCACTTACTTCTGAGTACAGTAAGATCTGCGATGTACTGGCTCTGGAAATTTACCGTGCCCTACCCAAAGCAGAAAATAAAATCTGGCACAGGAGCCCGGTTTGGTTTATAGAAGGCAATCCAATTGTTGGGTACGACAAATTAAAAGACTGCGTGCGGCTTCTTTTTTGGAGTGGTCAGTCTTTCAAGGAAAAAGGCCTAAAGAAAGAGGGTAGTTTTAAAGCTGCTGAAATTAGGTATACTGCGGCTGAACAAATCAACATTAAAGATTTGAAACGTTGGTTGAAAAAAGCACAAACGATTCAGTGGGACTATAAAAATATTGTTAAAAGAAGGGGAGTGTTGAAGAAGGTTGTTCCCGCGAAGAAGTCTGTAATTGTTCGTGGTTTTACTATCAAGTATCACGCGAACGGGAGCACTGTTTGGTCGAAGGGAAAAATGAAACAGGGTAAGCCTGACGGCTTTTGGCAATGGTACCGCCCAGACGGAACACTTAAGCGTTCCGGCTATTTCAATGCAGGGGAGTCTGTAGGCAAGTGGACGACATACGACCAAAAAGGAAAAATCTACAAAGTGACTCAGAAATAGATTTAATGAAATGGATATCGTTACCTCAGATCGCTACAAACTGATCGCTTCCGTCTACCTGTTGTTCGTAAAGAATGACAAGATTTTGTTGCTCCTTCGAGCTAATACTGGGTATGAAGATGGCAAATATGGCCTTGTGGCTGGTCACCTTGAATCGGGTGAATCATTAACGAACGGCGCCATACGTGAAGCAAAAGAGGAATCCGGCGTTGTTATCGAGCCGAGTGATCTTGTGCTAAGAGCCACAATGCATCGCCGACAATTTGACGAGCGATTAGATTTCTTTTTTGAAGTAAAAAAATGGAGTGGGGAACTTAGGAATGCAGAGCCGGATAAGTGCGATGATTTGAGCTGGTTTCCGTTAGACGATCTACCGGCAAATACTATTCCGTATATTCGTCAGGCCATAGACTGCTACCGCAAGGATATTGGTTATTCTGAGTTTGGTTGGTAGCTCTGTTCTCTCTCCTTATTTTCCAAAGGACTTTCAAAAAATAAATTTTAACCATGACAACTTCTCATAAATTCAGTCCAATAGAAAACCGGGGTCAGCTATTAGAAGCGATAATGTATACACATTTTAAATGCTTTGAGCTCTGCAAAAATAATTTTGGGCGGTATCTTTCTGTTGCTGGCAATATCGGAATATTTTGTCACTTTGAAAACGAATACGAATTTCTTACAAAATTAAGGAAAGAGCTCACAGAGGAATCCAACAACTGGAATCAAAAGTATTATCGGCTTCTTGAACCCATTTTCATACCCACCAACGGTGACATACCGGAAACAGTGTATACATATCTATATATTCGGAAGCCGGATGAGCACACGGAAGTTGGTGATGTTGATTTCATTTTAGGCGTCGAAGAATTTAACGAATTAAAAAATTCTTTGCAGTCAGGCAAGGAGATGAAAGGTATTAGATTATTTAGTCGTCCGGATCTTGATCTAATAAGATTGTTTGATGCGTCCACAGACGTTCTTGCCTTTATTGGCAAGAAAAACATGGCTGAAAACATTTTATAAAGAGTGTTACACTGTAACAGGAAAAATTTAACCTATCTTTTTGTGCTTATCAGAAACAAGTACGCACAAAGACGAAATTATTATTCAGTCGTGATTGTCATTGTCTAATGGATTCCAAAGTCACAACGTTCATATTTGACTGCTTTGATGTCTTATTGGCACCAGTTGTTACCCGCTGGTATAGAGAAAACAGTGCCAAGTTAGGCTTCGTTGATGAAAACCTACAAGACATTTTACGGCAGTTTGACCTCGCGCTTTTATCTGAAGCCGATCTGATGGAGTATTTACTGAAGTATCCAGGCGTAAACTCTACAGTTGCAAAACTTCAAAGCGAAATTGATGCCCATCTCGAAATTGATGAGGCACTTGTAGTAGTAATTAAAAAGTTAAAAAACAAAAGCTTCAAGACCGCCTTATTGTCGAACGCCAACCATTCTTTCTTTGAAAGAAAAGTATATTCAACATATCCAGAGTTCAAAGGACTATTTGATGAGATAGTCATTTCTTCTGCTGTTAAGATGGTCAAGCCAGACAAAAATATCTATTTGTATACTCTTGCCAAAATTAATTCAAAGGCGGAAGAGTGTTTATTCATCGATGACAACAAAACCAACGTTGCCGCTGCGGTTGCATTAGGCATGAATGGTTACGTCTATACAGACTACAAATCCTTTGCAGATTTCATTACTGAATCAGGTATCGAGCTTGAGGCGGGCGTATGACAGAACAGGTGGCCGCCACAATTGAAATCGGTGGCAAATCATACGAACACGTAAAGACTCGAGAGTATACACCCGTTGCAATTTATAAATGCGACGGCGAGTTTCTACGTATTGCGCCAAAAGAAGTACTGACGCCAGAATTAACTTTACACAAAAAGATTTTGAGCTACGGCTTTCCTGTTCCGAACATTCTCGCCGAGGGTGAATTGGATGGAATGCTTTACTACACAGAGCAGTCGTTTGGGGACAAATTACTAGGCGACCTGTTTTGGGAAGACTGTAAACAAGGTGGTGAAATATCTAGCGAGCATTTTAATTTTTTTCTAAACGTTTCAGAGAAGTTTGCTTTAGCGCAATTAAAAACTGCAATTGATGACAAGGACGACGAAGGTTTTTACATGGGCATTCACGTTAATGATATAATCGAAGAACTTCCAAAGTTAGAGACCACCGTTATTGCTGCGTTCGAAAAGACGAAGGAGAGAACTAGAGCTTTGCCAACGGTTCTGACTCACGGTGACTTAAATGCCCATAACATGTTTCAGGCTGGAATAATTGATCTTGGCAGTACCCACACGGCTCCAGCTGGGTATGATTTAATCGGTAATATCTACCATACCTACAATTTCCCTAAGACTGGGGAGTATGAAAGTATGAGAAGGTATGATTTCACAGCGAATCAAATTAGTGAGTACCTTAGAGTAATTGATGCGATTTATACTGAAAGTGGTTTGCCAAGGTTAATCGACTTTAAAGATGATTTCATTTTCGCGAAGTCCGTTTGGTCTACTGTGAGAATGTACAGATATCCGAAACTGAAGAAGTGGCGCCAAGACCGTTTTAAGAAGATTTTGGTCAGCTACCTCAATGGGCAACCTCTGGCGCAAATAATTTTTGAGTCATAATCAACTACTATGCCACTTGACGACAAGGAACAATATTACGTCGCAGTCAAAGTCTTTTTAAAGAAGGACGGCAGGCTGCTTATTATGAAAGACAAGTTCGGCGACTGGGACTTGCCGGGTGGCAGAATTAGAAAAGATGAATTTTCTGTACCGCTTCAAGACGTGGTTGAACGAAAAATGCTTGAAGAACTTGGGGGCGACATTCGTTATACAATTGGTAAACCAGTGGTGTTTATGCGCCACGAGCGTGTTGAGCAAGTACCAGGTAATCCAACCGTACGTATTTTTGCTATTGGATATGAGGGCACGCTTGAAAGTGGTGAAATAGTACCGTCAGAGTTGCACCCCGAGGTATTGTGGGTTGATCCGAAAAGTTTTAGGCCAGAGGATTACTTTACCGGCGGCTGGCTTACTGGTGTCAAAGAGTATTTAAATCAAAGTATATAGATGACCTGGATTAAACCATTTTCAGAGATTTCCAAAGATGACGCCGCTATAGCGGGTGGCAAGGGCGCTTCTTTGGGAGAAATGACCCAGGCCGGTATACCCGTGCCAGAAGGTTTTGTGTTGCTTGCAACGGCATTCGAGTCTTTTTTTGAAAAAACTAGTCTTGCTACTGAGGTAGCTGCTATCCTCAAAACCGTTCGGGCTCAAGATATGAAAACAATTGAGCATGCTTCCGAGCAAGCGCAGTCACTTATTCTTCAAAAAGAAATACCAGAAGATATTGTCAAAGAAATTGAGAAAGAATTTTCTAAACTCGGTGCAGAGTTTGTGGCCGTTCGTTCGAGTGCCACTGCGGAGGACAGCGCCGAGGCAGCATGGGCTGGCCAGCTCGATACATTCTTGAATACAACAAAAGATACGCTGCTAGAGAATGTGCGCCGATGCTGGGCGTCACTTTTTACACCAAGAGCAATTTTCTATCGTATTGAAAAGGGTTTACTTACGGCAAAGATTTCTGTGGCAGTTGTTATTCAAAAAATGGTACAGAGCGAAGTGTCTGGCGTAGCGTTTTCTGTTCATCCAGTCACTGAAGACAGGAATCAAATGATTATTGAAGCCGGGTTCGGGCTAGGAGAGGCTATTGTTTCAGGACAAATTACACCAGATTCATACGTGATTACGAAAATACCGTTTGCCATTTCTGACAAGAATATTTATTTTCAGAAACAACTTCTGCGCAAAGCAAAAGGTGTAGGCAATGAGTGGCATGAGCTCAACGAAAAGGCGGGAAGCAAACCCGCGCTGTCTGACAAGCAGGCGCTGAGGCTGGCGAAAATAGTTGTCGGCATTGAGGAACACTACGGCGTACCATGTGATATAGAGTGGGCTTTTGAGGCCGATCAATTCTTCATTACTCAGAGCAGGCCAATAACAACGCTACATAATGATACTGGTGAAAAGAAACATGCTTATGAGTTTTCTTGGGGCGAGAGGCATTCAATTATTTCAGCGGAATCTTGGTTGAGAGGATATATTTCTTTGCGTGATGTCATTGGAAACGAGAACATGAATGTTTTTCTGTACGTTAATAAAGGTCAGGTAAATACATATAATTCAAAAGAAGATTTGCCAGTAGCCATAGAATCTGGAAGAGAGGTGCTTAATCACAAATTCTTAAAAAAGCACCTAAAGAATACATTTACAATTCGGGAAAAGTTTAAAGGGTTAGCTGAAAAAGTTAATAAAGTAAAAATGCCGAAGGCCTCGGATGAGGAGTTGCTCTCATATTTTGTGGCCTATCAAGATTTATTTGATAAAACTTGGTCCTGGTTTAAAGTTTCTCAGCCTGAGTATCTTGAATTAGCAAAGGAAAAACTGGAAGAATTAATCAATGAAAGAAAAATTCTAAATCCAAATGAAGTATTTATAATCTTAACGAAGCCCACTGAGATTGATTTAATAAAAGAAGAAGAGTTGGCTGCTCTCAAGTGCTCGCTTGGAAAGGTTAGTGGCGAAAAATTGTTGCGACATGCAGCGCAATATCCTTGGTTATGTTTCAACACTTATGACCAAAGTACAATTCTGAAATTTTTAGAAAAAAAATTTGCCGATTTGGCACAAATTCCGGTTGCGGAAAGAAGAAAGAAAATTGAATCCATAGAACTTGAAATCCAAGAGCATCGAAGTAATCGTGACGCTCTTTTAAGGGAACTTGGAAGCGATAGCGATGTGAAGTATTTATCATCTGTTTTTGGCACCCTTGCTGTTGATCGTTTAAGAATGAAAGCGTGGTGGGGTGGCGCTGAATATTTGTTTCTGCCACTTTTTCAAGAAATTGCTAAGCGGGCAGGCGTTTCAGTTGAGGATTTATTTATGGGCTACAAAATTGAAGATATTATTGAGCTACTTCAAAATCGGAATTATCTTGACAATCGGACTATTGCTGAACGAAAAGAAATATATGCCATTGCCATCGAAGAGGGGAAAATGAGGTTTTATGAAAAAGACGAGGCTCAAGATATTTTTTATTCAATCATAGGCTCACAAAAGACATCCATTAATTCATCTGACACAATTAGAGGTGTTATTGCTAATACTGGTAAAGCAGAAGGCAGAGTCAAAGTTATTGTAGTTGAAGATTTAAAGACTCTGATTGCAGACATGGATAGATTTGAAAAAGGGGACATCATGGTAACAACCATGACTCAGCCTACAATGGTCTCATTGGCTCGCAAGGCAGCTGCAATCGTAACTGACGAAGGTGGAATAACGTCACATGCCGCCATTTTGGCTAGAGAGTGCAATATTCCGTGCATCGTGGGTACCAAAATGGCCACACAAATCCTGAAGGACGGTGATATTGTTGAAGTGGATGCTGAAATAGGTGTTGTAACCATAATAGAAAGAGAGTCTGATTAAATTATTCCGTGATAAACTACTAGAATGACTCAGATTCCAGAGTGTTTTTATCGCGTAAGTATAAAGGGGTTAATACTCGACGAAACTCGAACCAAGTTTCTTGTTTGTCTTGAAGACAATGGCTTGTGGGAACTACCGGGCGGGGGATTAGATTGGGGCGAATCAATCGAGAACTGTCTGAAGCGTGAAATTAAGGAAGAGATGGGCCTCGACACTACGTTCATTAGCACGCACCCACTATACTTCACGACAAGCATTAGTTTAAGAAATACCTGGTTTGTTAATGTTATCCATGAAGTAAAGGTTAAAGATTTAAATTTCAATCCTTCCGACGAATGCCGGGAAATTCGGTTTGTTTCACCAGAAGATTTGGCGTCTATAAATGTTTACAATAGTGTGAAAGAATTAGGACTACAGTTCGATAGTTCAAGACATATATAACTTTTATGCATGATTCTCACCCGAGCGGCAGAGACCGACTACGGCGGATAGCACACAGGGTAATGTTGCAACGTGGTTTGCAGCCAGATTTTCCACCGGCCGCAATTAGTCAAACTGATAAAATAACCGCTCCGGCGAAGGCAACTGACGCATCGGTCAAAGATTTACGCCACTTGCTGTGGGCTTCAATTGATAACGATGATTCGCGAGACCTCGACCAACTTTCGGTTGCCGAGTCATTGCCGGATGGCAGCACGAAGATATTTGTCGCCATTGCGGATGTTGATGCGCTGGTAAAGAAAAATACGGCCATTGATTTGCATGCTTTAAAAAATACAACGTCTGTGTACACGGCTGGCGAAATATTTCCAATGTTGCCGGAAAAACTTTCAACGAATCTTACCTCGCTCGCTGAAAAAGAAGAGCGACTAGCCATAGTTGTTGAAATGACCGTTGCAGAAGACGGACAAGTGACCTCGTCCGACATATATCAAGCGCTTGTTTTTAACCACGCGCAGCTGGCGTATAACGCTCTAGCTCTTTGGCTGGAAGGCACGGGGCCGGCCCCAGAGAAACTAGAGGCCGTGCCGGGGCTCGCTGAGCAACTGCATCTTCAAGACAAAGCAACCCAGGCGCTTCGGCAAATACGACATCAGCATGGTGCATTGCAGCTAGAAACAGCCGAGGCGAGAGCAGTATTTGAGGATGATGTACTGATGGATCTTCGACCAGAGGAGCGGAACAGGGCGAAAGATATTATCGAAGACTTCATGGTGGCGGCGAACGGTGTTACCGCTAAGTTTCTTGAAAAAAATAACTATGCGTCGCTGCGCCGGGTGCTCAGAACACCAAAACGATGGGACAAAATTGTGCAGCTTGCGGCAGCACTTGGTCACCAACTACCAGCAACACCAAATGCAGCAGCGCTCGATGTGTTTCTTGATGTTCGTCGAAAAGCCGAGCCGAGTACGTTTCCTGATCTCTCGTTGTCCGTCGTAAAGCTCCTTGGCTCTGGTGAATATGCCCTGGAACTACCAGGCGAAGACGTGGAAGGGCACTTTGGTTTAGCGGTTCGAGATTACACGCACTCTACTGCCCCAAATCGTCGCTATCCAGACCTTATTACCCAGCGACTGTTGAAAGCGGCACTCGCCAAAGAACCATCACCGTATACAAACGACGAGCTCGTCGTTATGGCCATGCATTGCACTGAGCAAGAAGATAATGCCCAAAAAGTTGAGCGACAGGTACGGAAATCTGCCGCAGCGCTACTCCTTGCCAGGCGCATTGGGGAGCACTTTGACGCCATTGTTACCGGCGCCTCAGAAAAAGGTACGTGGGTACGAATAACTAACCCCGTAGTTGAAGGAATGCTGGTGCGAGGCATTACGGGCTTAGACGTTGCCGATCACATTCGCGTGCGACTTATTCGCACGGATGTAGAGCATGGCTTTATTGATTTCGAAAGAATAGGAACGAAAGGATGAATACAACGACCTCATTCAATTCACTCGCAGCTGTTTGGAACGAGCGAGTAGGGGACGTGGGACTTTGTATTGGAGGAGTCTCAATAAAAGAAACCTTAAAGCTTGTCGGTAACCTCAAAAACAAACGGCTATACGATATAGCCTGCGGCAATGGTCTTTTGGCTCGTAAGTTTATAAAGTCGGGTGCTAAAGAGGTCTATGCGTCTGATATTGCACCGGCGCTTATACGGATTGCTCAGGAGGAATACAATGCTGACGGCATTACCTATTTAGTAAGGGACGGTAGCAACTTTAAGGACATTCCAAAGAATTATTTTGATACGGTCGTTATTCATCAAGGAATTTTCTATATTTCAGATATACGGAAATTAATGAAAGGAGTATCGACTATTCTCAAACCCGGCGGTACTTTTGTGTTTACGTTACCGCACCCGCTGGCACTAGAGGCAAGGGTCGCCTCAGGTAAAGTAAGAAAAAATTTGAAGGAACTGCTGAAGGTGCAGGAGAATTATTTGAAGTCATATAGTGTGATTGTAAAAAAGGAGTGCCTCGGTAAAAATGTGACATACAAAACGTACAAACGTTCACTGAGTTACTATGTTAATCTGTGTGGAAATAACAACCTGCACATCAGCGCTATGTGTGAGTTTTTTTCAAAGGCGAAAGGTTTGAATGGTAAATCTTCTCGGATTCCACATTACATGGTGATCAAGGCAATTAAGGCGGCGTAGTTCTTCAAATGAAAAAAAGAAAGTCGATCACCATTTGCACGAGCGCTTCTTTCTTTAAAGAGGCGCTACGGGTTGAGGAAGAATTGAATGCACTTGGGTTTGCGGTGAAGTTGCCATACACCGCTAGTGTCATGAAAAAGACCGGGGATTTTAAAGTGTCTACTTACAAAACGTGGTTTAAAGATGCCTCAACGTATAGTCGAAAGTCCTGGCTCATAAAGAATCACCTTCGAAAGGTGATTGCCGGGGACGCCGTTTTACTGCTGAACTATGAGAAGAACGGAATGCCGGGCTATATTGGTGGCAACACGCTCATTGAGGCGGCGATAGGTTTTCATTACAAAAAGCCACTCTTTATCCTGAATCCCATTTCAGATGAGCTTAGTTTTAAAGAAGAAATTCTGGGTATGCAGCCGGTATTTTTAAATGGGGATGTAAAGAAAATTTCCTTTTAGTATTTCCAGCTCGAATTTATTGTTCGGGTATGAATATAGCCGGATAAAATTCAGTAAATTTTTTTAAACGAGCTTCGTCACCGCTTAGTTCTAAAACAGCAGCGAGGATATGCTGATCGCTCAATTGGTCTGGCCGAGCGCCCTGCTCAGATTCCTGTGACTCGTTCGCGGTTGGAGCAACGGGAAATGGTTCCCGCAGGGCGCAGTACAAAGAGACTTCCCCCGAGCTCACCTCTATGTCGGCAGACTCGGCCATATGTTCAGCCTGTATTTTTGATGCGTTGCGAAATTTGTGCTCTGGATCTGCTACCAGTCTTCGGGCTTCCTCCAAAGCCTTGGCGTTTAATTCAATATGAAACGAGACGACTGAATCAGGTGAATATTGTTCTGACTGTTCATGGGAATGCATCATAGCTATAATAGTAGGAGCTTCAGAAAAATACGCAATACTCAGTAGAAATATGAATAAACCGCAAATAATTATGTTGACCGTTGAAACAGCTATAGACGCCGTTCCCGAGCAGGTATGGCATTATTGGACTGAGCCAGAGCACATTACAAAATGGTGCCACGCGTCAGAGGATTGGCACGCGCCCAGCGCAACGAATGACGCACGGGTGGGTGGGAGATTCAAAACAGTAATGGCCGCGAGGGACGGGAGCACCGGGTTTGATTTTGAGGGAACCTACACAGTAGTTGAGCAACCTCACAAAATCGAATACGCAATGGACGACGGAAGAAAGGTTGTTATTGATTTTTTGGCCGAGGGCAACATGACAAAAGTGATTGAGGCGTTTGATACTGAAAACGAAAATTCGTTAGAAATGCAAAAGGACGGCTGGCAGTCGATTTTGAACAACTTTAAAAAATACGTAGAGTCGCAAAAATAATTAAGATAATGTCAAAACCAAAAATTATCATCGTAGATGACAATGACGTTCCGATTGGTCTCATGAACCGAGAAGAGATAGACCCCACGAAAGATAACTATCGATGTGCCGGTATTTGGGTTACCAATGCAAAGGGTGAAGTGTTAATCGCCCAGCGAAAGTTTACGAAGCACGTTGACCCAGGTAAGTGGGGCCCCGCGGCGGCTGGAACCGTTGACGAGGGGGAAACGTATGAATCAAATGCGCATAAAGAGCTGGAAGAAGAACTTGGCATTACTGATGTTACGTTTACGCTTGGTCCAAAAAGATTTGTAACTTCACCGAGAAGATATTTCGTCCAGTACTTTATTTGTGAAATAGATAAACCCGTAACCGATTTTATAATTCAAGAAGATGAAGTTGAGAAAATTGAATGGATTAGTAAAGCAGTGCTGTTGCAGGATCTCAAAGACCACCCTGAAAAATACTTACCGCATTTTTCGGAGAGCGTGAGCCTCGTTATTTCATAGGTCACCACTGTTTTTTCGTTACGGCTGAACGACAACTGTTTTTGTCATTCGATCAACAAGGCCATCAACATCAAACGATTCTCGCTCAGCTAGGCACTCGGTCTTTTGTGGGTCGTCGTAGTTTAAGCACTGCACGGCTCGCAGGCTGAAGGTAAAAGCAATGAGTTTATTCTTCTTCTGTTCGCCGACATAGGTGTAGGTGGTGTATACACTGCCAGCTGCGCCTTCACTTTGTGTGGTGACGCAATACGTGCGGTCGTCAACCATGCGTTTTTCAACCGAGCCGCCTTTTCTGTTTTCGTTACCTCCCGAGGTGCAACCCAGTGGCCCGTCGAACAGGTTTACGATTGGTGGCCACTCGGCCGCGGTAATATATTTTGAAGCAAGCACCTCTGGGTATTTAAAGGTAACACCGAGGTCATTGTCGGTTGCTATTTCCCAGCCATCTTCTGGCGGAGCGGGGGAGTCTACTACCTCAGGGCAAGTTGCAAATTCACAGTTTGGCCCAGTGCGGCCTACGTAAGAGCCGTCGGGACATAGTTTTGCCTCCTGAGTGCATTGTGTGTAGTCCGGTTCTTTTGCCGTTTTTGGCCACAGTACGAACGCAATGCCAACGAGCAAAAGCACACCAAATAGTGAGAAGAGAGCCTTTCGTTGATTTGAATAGTGTTCTACTACCATAGTTCTACAGTAGCACGTTTATGCTATCATCACGCCATGAAAACAGTATTGATAACCGGTGTTAGTCGCGGCATTGGTTTAGCCACGGCAAAAAAGTTTTTAGAAAATGGTTGGCAAGTAATTGGTACGTTTAATAAAACTGCCGTTCCAATGACTCACCCAGGCCTCGTTAGTATTAAGCTCGATATAACATCTGAAGAAAGCATTGCGAAGGCCGTTGAGAGCATCCAGCAGGTAGCGCCACACCTTGACGTACTCATTAATAATGCAGGGGTAAGCGCAGACGCATTTGAAACTTCGCCAAACATGCAAACAGTGCGGGCGACTTTTGAGACAAATGTCTTCGGGCTAATGACGCTTACTGAAAAATTACTGCCCGGAATTGTAACCAGTGGTCACATTGTAAACGTTAGTTCTCGCTACGGTGCATTCTCTTTTGCAATCGACGGGCCGGACTCTACGGCGTACAGGATGTCAAAAGCCGCACTTAATATGTATACTCGAACACTCGCATTTCGATTAAAAAAGAAAGGCGTCATCGTTTCTGCTATTCATCCAGGGTGGGTGAAGACGGACATGGGTAATTCTGCTGCCACTGAAAAGGAAAAGCCCACGATAGAGCCCGAAGAAGCGGCAAACGAAATTTACAATCTAATAATGAACAAAAGTGAGTCTGGTCAGTTTTGGCAATTTGGTAAACAAAGAGAGTGGTAGAAGTGTGGATTTAGTATTGACAAAAGCGTAGAAAATTGATTTGATACATGGTCAACCATTGGGGTTGGCTACACTCCCTACCGTTCACTTAACAACCACAGGCTACGGTACTGAGTTGTTTTTTGATTGGACTGAGGAGAATTGCTTCTACGGAAGCGGAGGAAACGAAAGCATGGACTTTGAAAACTTCCACATCGAGTGGCTACTTGTGCCGCTCGTTTTCATCTTCAGGGCGACGAACTTCGTCCTGTCGCTCCACTGGGGCTGGTGGATCGGCGGTCTCAGCGTCGCCGTGTTCATCGCCCGTTGGCAGTGGCGGGTGAGTCGTCGCCACAAGTTGGCTCTTGCCTACGAGGCAAGCCACGCGAACAGCTTGGCCGAGAGACAGCTTCAAGAGGCAGTTCGTGATGAGTGGTTGTGCCAGAACACGCTCCAGCTCTACTTCAACGCCATAGGCGGATTGATAGCGGTCATGACGCCTCGGCAATATGCCGAGTGCACCCGAATCACCGACGCACAACGCGTGGATGGACGCTGGGAGTCTCAGACCGTTCTCGTTCCGTGGCTGCCAACGGTTCTGTTTGCGACAGACTCCGCCTATGAACTGTGCGGGCCATCGATGCCCAAATGGGTGGAACGACCGTTCTTGGTCAGTCACCTGACCCAGCTGCAGGAACGGTACAACATTCACATGGTTCACAAGGTGGATATTTTTGTGCCATACGTTAACGAGGCTCTCGCTCCGTTCGATGAGCACAAATCGAACTCTTCGCCCCTTAGCCCCCGGCAGCTGCTCATCTACCCGCAGTTGCCCAGCAATCTGCACCCGTTCTAGGAGGATGCCATGAACCCGATTGATTTCTTTTTCATGCTTTTCGAGCATTTCGGCTCCATGGGGTCGGTCACAACCTGGGGTGTGCCCTACGCGCGAAATGCGGAGGGCCTTCAGTCCTTCAACATCGTGGTCACGAATATGCCGGCCGATTCTCGTTTGGCCAACGGATGCCACGCGTGTTATTTCGACACGTGGCGCTGGAAAGTGCGGGACGGCGTCAAAGTCATCGATGTCGACGATGAGCCAGACCTCGGGCTGGTCATTGCGGATTCGTGCTACGGGGAGCTGGAGGACTCCCTAAGGTACTTCGCCGGCTGCTTGTTGCCCCTCAATGGTGAGCCGCCTCTTCCGGCCGATGCGGCACTCCTCAAGGGTGCGTTCATCAACGCGCGCAGGCAGTAGGAGCCGGTTGGCGTGCAGTTCAATAGCGGCGGCGGTTCTCTAACCAGAACTGCCGCCGCTAAAAGTTTACAGCGTGGGTAATGCAGCTACTTTGTGTTAAAATACACCTATGAAGAGCGAAATATTTGACTATCTAAATTCTCAGCGGGTTGGTGTTTTGGCAGTGGAAATGCCAGACGGCTCGCCCCATGGGGCGACTGTTCACTTTGCCTACACGGAGGAACCGTTCGTTTTCTTTTTTGAAACGAATCGCGATTATCGAAAAACCGAGGCATTGTTTGCGAAGACAACAGTTCGAGCATCGTTTGTAGTGGGTACCGATGAGCTAGCGAAAAAAACAATGCAGCTAGATGGTATAGCAACGTTACTGCGTGCAGAGGAGAAAGAAATATATGATCATGTGTACTTGGCCAAGTATCCAGAAAAAATCAAGAAGTCGCTCGACCCCAAAGCAGTATTTTTCAAATTCACTCCAACCTGGTGGCGTTATACCGACTGGGCGCACATAAGCGCGTCGGGCACCCCAATAATCGTAACGTCGTGAGCACTGTTTTAAAAAATGACAAATACCGTCGGACGCGTGGTGGGCACGCGCGAATACTTGATATTTGCTGCGCCAACTGTTGTACACATTTGTTCTATTATCAAAAGGATGGGGCAGGGCATTTAAAAAGAATGTACCTCGACAGGATTGTTGGGCAAAAACTTCAGCAAAAGAATTTATCATGCCCGAAGTGCAAAGAGCTTATTGGTGTTGCTACGGTATACAAGAAAGAGAACAGGCCAGCAATTCGATTGTTTGTGGATTCTGTAACAAAGAAACAATACCGCTTGGTGGCGTAGCAACGTTAGTCGACATAGACAAGAAAGAAGTTGATTATTCTCTTCACCTCTCTAAGTTCCCCCAAAAATATAAGCGTCTCTTTATCCCATCTAGCAGAGGCAGTTTCTATTGATATTCTGATTACGACTTGATAACCTTTGCTAGACCCAAACTATTGGGGTTACAGGAGGAACGAACTTGAAACTGGAAATCGGAAAGAAGCCAACACCAACCCTCGTCGTGAGGCCGCTCGGGCAACTGAAGCCTGGAGACTGTTTCAGGTACCACGATGGTGAGTGCCTCGAAACGCTGCTGCTGGATGAAAACCCCGCCGTTTTCATGGTCGTCCCAGGCACTCCCGCTGATGCTGATCGAGTTACCGTCTTTCCCCTCGACGGCAGGTCGGGAGTCAGCAAGAAAGACAGTGACCGCAAGGTCGTGCTGGTGGAGGCGACCGTGGTCCTGCGCGACGCTCGACGCTGAGTCGGCGGTTTGGTCATTCTGTGGGGGCGCGATACGAAATCGCGCCCCCACCTTTGATTTTATTTGCTATAATATAAACATGACTGGACCACTTCTCATTATGTTTGCCGCTGCGTTGTGGGCCTTAGACGGTCTACTTCGCACGCAGTTGACACTCACCATTCCAGCCGCCTGGATAGTCTTCATCGAACACCTCGTGGGACTCATTCTACTCTCTCCTCTGCTGTTCCGTTATAAGCACGTTATTAAGCAATTAAAGTTGACTGATTGGCTGCAGCTATTACTACTCTCAGCGGTGAGTAGCGTGCTCGGCACTATTCTTTTTACGACTGCGTTAGCAAGTAGCTTTGCCGCTGGAGATTTTGCTACGCCAATACTGCTGCAGAAACTGCAACCAATTTTCGTCATCATCTTAGCGGCAATTGTTTTGAAGGAGCGTTTAACCTTCCGATTTTTAACTCTCGTTCCGGTTGCTTTAGCCGGTAGCTACCTTATTAGCTTTGGCGCAGAAACTGTTCCGTTTGGCCTTGAAGGCAAGATGCTTGTTTATGTATTGGCAGTTAGTGCGGCCTTGGCGTGGGGGAGCGGCACTATTTTAAGTAAGCGGGTGCTCCGCACGTTACCTTTTGCTCTTGCAACCGCTCTGCGGTTCCTCCTGGCTGTACCGATTAGTTTAGCTGCGGCACTTTACCTAGCACCAGACTACGCTGTAACTTCACTGTCAGGTTCTGAATTACTGCGCTTTGTCGTCATCGCTTTCACAACCGGCGCTGGGGCGATTCTTATTTACTACCGAGGGCTCAAACAAACGCCAGCACGGGTTGCCACAATTGCCGAACTCGTATTTCCGGTAGTTACGATACTCATCGCTATAACATCTTTAAATCCTTATGGCGCGCCGCAAGTGCTCTCAATTGCAAACAGTATTGGCATAATCGTTCTGCTCGGTTGCATCCTGGCGGTTACTGTTGACCCTGAAACTAAAACATAACTATGAACATATTTTTTCGTTGGATAATTCAGGCTTTAGCGCTTCTCGCCATTGCCAATATTGTACCCGGGATTGAATTAGCCGGACCTTTTTATGCGTTTGTCGTGGCCTTGCTACTGGCGCTTGTTAATTTGACGTTCAAACCCATCCTTATACTGTTGACGCTCCCATTTAACATTCTCACTCTTGGGTTATTTACGTTTGTTATAAACGCGTTTCTCATTTGGTTTGTTGCGGGCATCGCTGACGGCTTCTCAATAACCGGTTTTATGCCGGCTTTTGTGGCGGCGCTGTTACTTTCGATAGTGAACGCGCTCGTTAACTGGACGAACAACGACGTTCGGGTTGGTCAGTAGGATGGTGGTTGGTCGTCGCAAACTACTTTCACTACTGCTCGTTACTTGTGCTGCGTTAGCTGCTGCTCTCGTTTACATTGAAGTTCAGCCCCGAGAGACTCTTCAACTCACCTTAAACGACGCGGCCATTACCGTTGAATTGGCGCAAACGCCGCAGGCGCTTGCCCGTGGCCTTTCAAACCGGCAGCAGTTGGCTGCAAACGAGGGCATGCTGCTTGATTTTGGTGCACGAAGCTCGGCTGGAATATGGATGCGGCACATGAACTTCCCCTTAGACGTTATTTGGCTTGATGAAGACCTGAAAATAATTTCAATTACAGAAAACATGGCGCCCGTATCGTATCCAAACGTGTTTTTTCCAACTGAACCCGCCAGGTACGTGCTTGAAGTCACTTCTGGGTGGGTGCGAACGCACCAGATTACCGTTGGCATGAAGGGAATACTCGCCGCAGACACTGCGACTACGCTATACTAAACGCATGCCTGTTTTCTTTTTGCAGCTCACCGCAATTTTAGCAATCGCAACGGTGCTATCCGTTGTGATGCGTCGACTGGGACAACCGCTCATGGTTGGCTACCTCATCACCGGTATGGTGGTCGGCCCTTTTGTTTTGGGAATTGTGCATGAAAATGATGCGGTGGATACCTTTGCTAGCATTGGCGTAGCGCTACTTCTATTTCTAGTTGGGTTACGACTGAAGCCGCAGATGATTAGAGAGATTGGCCACATGGCCGTGTTCGCAGGTCTTGGCCAAATTATCTTTACTTCAGGCGTTGGTTTTTTAATTGCCCTGGCGCTTAATTTTAGTTGGCTGACGGCGCTCTATTTGTCGGTGGCGTTCACGTTCTCAAGCACCATCGTTATCTTGCAGCTCCTCTATACAAAAGAAGAGCAAGACAGTCTCCATGGTCGTCTGGCTACGGGTGTCATGCTGGTGCAAGACGTCGTGGCCATGATTATCTTTCTTTTTCTGTCGAGCGCACCCGAGGGAGCGACCGCCTCAGTTTTTGTTGCGACGATTCTCATCAAGATTACGCTCATTATCACGAGCGTCTACATTCTTTCTGCGTATGTGGTGCCGAGAATAGATAAATACTTTGCCCAAACGAGAGAGATTCTGTTCCTTTTTGGTTTAACGTGCTGCTTTGTCTTCGCAACTGCTTTTGCTAGTCTTGGCTTTTCATATGAGTTAGGTGCTTTACTCGCTGGCGTTCTTCTTTCGGCGTCTCCATATCAGCGGGAGCTAGCGGCGAGCGTCAATACGCTGCGCGATTTTTTCCTCGTTATGTTTTTTGTGGTTCTTGGAACGCACGTTTCTCTCTCCACCTTTGAGGCAAACTGGGTATGGATTAGTGTTTTTTCAGCTTTCATTCTGATAGGGAACCCTTTTATTGTGATGCTTCTCCTCCGGCCCGCCGGCTATACCCTTCGAACGAGCTTCTACACTGGTCTCACGGTGGCGCAAATTAGTGAATTCTCGCTCATTCTCATTGCAACCGGCGCGGCGCTTGGTCACATACCAACAGAGTTGTTTGGACCAGTGGCAATCATCGGCATCATTACGATATTCTTTTCCTCATATTTCATGATGCACAGTCGTAGCATTTTCAATTTTCTTGAACCAATGCTCGTGTTCTTTTTTGGTAAAGACGACGTTACGCCAACCGCTGACCTACCAAAAACATGCGACACCATACTTTTTGGTTGCCATCGACTCGGCCGAGGGTTGGTGACCACCCTAAAGACAATGCGCAGAAACTTTATTGTCGTAGAACACAATCCACAAATTACAAACCAGTTGGAGCAGGAGAACGTGCCGTACATTTTTGGTTCGGCTGACGACCCGCACCTCGTCGCTGATTTGCCACTCGCGAACGTGAAGCTGGCCATATCGACAATTCCAGACTTGGAAACAAATATAACCTTGCTCAGCCGACTCAGAGCAAAGAATCAGAAATTAATTTTTATTTGTGCGGCGTACCAAGAGGCAGATGCCGAACAGCTATATCTCCATGGGGCGACCTACGTGGTTATACCACCATACTTGGGCCGTCGGTATCTCGGCGATATTCTCAAAGCGCATAAACTTAATACGGCCGGTTATAACAAAGAGCGTCTCCGACACCAGAAAGACATTCGTTACATTCGTGATACTATACGCATATAAGTAAATTTCACTATGTTTAAAAAATACAGAAACCTATTTTTAGCTATCAGCCTGGTTGTACTCATTACCGGTGGTTACGCAGTTACTACGACAGCGCTTCGCGCCGGCGTAACACCGAGCGTGGAGGAAGAGGCATTTATCGCCACAATTGCTAAGGCGTTACCCAGTGTGGTGAGTGTCGTTGGCCTTCAAGAACAAAATGGTGTGCGATCTGTAGTGTCACGGGGTTCTGGTTTTTTTGCTACCAAAGACGGGTTGGTGTTTACCAACCGTCATGTGGTTGAGTCTGTGGGGGTAACGTACCGGGTTTTCCTTGGAGATGGTCGTCGTTTTACTGTGGATAGTCTGGCCATCGACCCGCTTAACGACATCGCTATTTTGAAAATAAAGGGAACAAATTTCCAACCACTGCCATTCGCTGATTCTGACAAGTTGCAGATTGGCGCTACCGTGATGACGATAGGCAATTCACTCGGTCAGTATCAAAACAGTGTAACGCGAGGCGTGGTTAGTGGTTTAAATCGATCTCTTTCCGCAAGTAATGATGCCACTGGCGGCACCGAAACCTACGAAGATGCTATTCAAACAGACGCAGCTATTAACCCTGGAAATTCAGGTGGACCACTCGTTAACTCTCGTGGTGAAGTCGTTGGTATAAATAGTGCCGTCAATCGTCAAGGCAATGGGGTTGGCTTTGCGGTTCCTATCAATAATGCGGCCCAAGCGCTGAAATCGTACCAGAAGCATGGTCGCATTGTTCGTCCGTACGTCGGTGTTCGTTACCTTACGGTTACCCCAGACATTCAAGAAGAGAAGCGATTAGCGCAGGACTATGGGGCATTGGTGAGCGCCGGCGACATTCCTGCACCAGCCGTGCTCGCCGGTTCGCCGGCTGATAAAGCTGGATTAAAAGAGAACGACGTCATACTAACCGTGAATGGTGTACTCGTTCGCGGCCAAAACACACTGAAGCGTATGGTTGGAAAATTTAACCCAGGTGACACGCTCACGCTACTCGTTAATCGAGGTGGAAAAATTGTAACGATTTCACTGACGCTTTCAGAGCTTGATTCGAAGCCGACGGGACAGTAGCGTATGGTGCCAATCCGCATTGTTGTATTAGGTAGCGGCTTTGGCGGCGTTTATGCGTATCGCCGTTTAGCGAAGTTGCTTCGAGGTCACCAGAATCATGAGCTCACGCTTGTTTCCCGAGACAACTATTTTTTGTTCAGCCCCATGCTGCACGAAGTGGCAACTGGTGGTTTAAATCGACACGATATCGTTCAACCCATTCGACAAATTGTACGGGTGGGAGAAGGTAAGTTTTTGAAGGCAACAGTGACCGGTATCAATGCAGAACTTCAGACGGTGCAAACTGATATGTGTTCATTGCCGTACGATTATTTAGTAGTGGCGCTCGGTGCTGAAACCAGATTTTCTGACATTCCGGGGGCTAAGGAGTTTACCCTCGGTCTAAAAACGATGCGCGACGCGGTGTGTATTCGTAATCGCGCCTTGAAGCTACTAGAAGCGGCTAGCGTCACAAAAGACTCCGGAGAGCAAGAAAGACTACTGCGGTGGGTAGTTGTTGGTGGTGGACCAACCGGCGTTGAGCTAGCACCTGAACTGGTTGATTTAGCAAACGCATACGCACGATCATCGCCAGAATGTCCGATAGAGAAATTAGATGTGCAGCTGTACCACGCCGGCTCCTCACTATTACCACAATTTGGAGTACGAACCAGCAACTACGTTAGTCGTCTGTTGCGATTGAAAAGAATCACTGTTCACCTTACTACTGCAATCGAAAGCGTTGCAGAAAACAGTATTCAAGTTAAAAACAGTGTGATACCTGTTGGTCTGGTTGCCTGGACGGCCGGTATCTCACCGATAACCGTACCAATCACTCCTTTGCCCGAGCGTGGTACTACCGGGCGCATAATCGTTTCACCAACCCTTTTGGTGCCAAATACCAAGAACGTTTTTGTGGTAGGAGATTTGGCAGGGGTTGATGCACCACAAACCGCACAAGCCGCAGTCGAGCAAGCAAAAGTCGCGGCCATGAATATTGTCGCGCTAATAAACAGAACGACACTGCAGGGGTATAGCTACAAGGAGCAAGGGCTTCTCGTCTCACTTGGGCAATGGAAAGCCGCCGGAACGGTCTATGGCTATTTCATTTCTGGTGCTTTTGCTTGGTGGCTATGGCGGACAGTATACCTATCAAAATTAGTTGGTACCGCAAATAAAATTCGTGTTGCCATTGATTGGACGCTCAATCTTTTTTACACCCGAGATACCTCAGAAGTATAGCAATTTCAATCAAAATTCCTTTGACAAGTCGATAAAAAACTTGTACTCTGTAGAGAACATATACTTAATGAAAATATCTGGCTGAGACAATGATAACTGAAGAGGGGAGACAAAAGGCGGAGCGAGAGCTTGCTGATCTGAAAACTCGTTTGCGACCAGAGATTACAGAGCGTATTCGAAGTGCCAAAGAACACGGTGACCTCAAAGAAAATGCTGAGTACGCTGCGGCCAAAGATGATCAGAGCTTTACGGAAGCGCGGATAAAAGAATTAGAACAACTGCTTCTGTCAGCCGTTAGTGTGGCACCGACAACGCACGATAGTGTTTCAATTGGTTCGACAGTAACCGTAAAGGACGACGCTGAAAAAATGCAAACGTATATGATTGTTGGTATGAACGAAGCAGATCCAATACACGGTAAAATTTCTAACGACTCTCCCGTCGGCCAAGCATTACTCCATCGCCGGGTAGGGGATAGTGTGCCTATCGAAACCCCCCGTGGAAGTCGGGTACTGACTATTGTAGAAATTCGATAGTATGGCGGAACCGCACGACGAGCTAACGACCCGCCGGGCCAGACTCGTGGCACTTAGAGCGGCAGGAAAAGACCCCTTCCCAAGCACCGTAGAGCGAACGCACGAACTTATAGCACTGCGGGAACAATTTGAAACACTTCTAACTGAAACTGCCACCGTTAGTGTCGTTGGGCGAGTTCGAAGCATTCGTGAGCACGGTGGATCGACATTTATGACTATCGACGACGGCACGGCCACGATGCAGCTTTACTGCAAGAAAGATGACCTGGGAGACGACCAGTATGCGGCGCTGCAGACGATAGATGTGGCCGATTTTGTGTCGGCTAGGGGAACCTGTTTTCTCACTAAGCGTCTGGAGCCGTCGGTATTGTGCAACGCAGCGCCAATAATTATTACAAAAGCGCTTCGACCGCTGCCTGAGAAATGGCACGGGCTTAGTGACGTTGAGATACGATACCGCAAGCGATATCTTGATTTGCTTGTCAACGAACCAGCCAAAAAAACTGCCTTGACTCGTGCGGCGCTACTTCGCGAACTCAGGAACTTCCTTGATGAAAATAGCTACATTGAAGTTGAAACGCCTATTCTGCAAGATATTCCAGGTGGCGCAACTGCCAGGCCATTCATGACACACTTTAATGCACTCGACCTCGACATGTACTTACGAGTAGCGCCCGAGTTATTTTTAAAACGACTACTGGTTGGTGGCATCCCGAAGGTGTATGAAATCGCTCGTTGTTTCCGAAACGAAGGCATAGACCACAGCCACAACCCCGAGTTTACGCAAGTTGAAATGTACGAGGCCTTTGCGGATTACGAAGCCTACATGCGGTTTGTTGAAAAAATGCTCTCTACTCTGCTGCTGCGATTAACTGGCGGCATGACGGTGGTGGGCCCGACTGGAGAGACGATTGACTTTACGCCTCCGTACGCACGAAAAGACTGGATGACCACTTTAAATGAAGCGGCGAAGATAGACGTAGGTGCCCTTGACGACGTGGCACTCAAGGCGTTTATGGAGGAACGAAATATAGATTGTGAAGTAACCGACGGCCGCGGAACATTGCTCGATAAGACGTACAAGGTTCTCGTGCGACCAAATATTCTGCAGCCGACATTTTTAATTCACCATCCGGTCAGTCTATCGCCATTAGCGAAACGCCTGAAAGGTAATAGTGAGCTTACCGAACGTTTTCAGCTTGTGCTTGGAGGAGGCATCGAACTTGTAAACGGCTTCTCTGAATTAAACGACCCAGATGATCAACGTGAGCGCTTTGAAGGGCAAGAAAAATTACGTGATTCGGGCGATGAAGAAGCACATCGCATTGATGAAAATTTCATTACTGCGCTCGAGCACGGTATGCCGCCGGCGGCTGGCCTTGGCATGGGGATTGACCGCTTGGCGGCCCTTATTACAGGCAACACTACCTTGAAAGAAGTCATCCTTTTCCCGACATTGCGACCAGAAGCTGAGAACTAAGTATGCGTAAACGAGTACTCGTTTTTGGTACGTTTGATGTGCTCCACCCAGGACACGTGCGGTTTTTGACGGCCGCTGCCAAATTTGGTTCGGTAATGGTGGCGTTAACACCAGATACACTTGTAACTACCTACAAAGGGAGGCCACCAGTTAATAGCTATTCCGTGCGGGAGGGTAGACTGCGCGATATGGCCGTTGTTACGGATGTTGTGGCTGCCGACAATACACCAAATACGTACGATATAATCGAAAAGCTTCGGCCAGAGGTACTTGTGCTTGGTTACGATCAGACTGGCCTCCGTGCTACTATTACAAAAAAGCTATCAGAAACCGAAATCAGCGCCTCAATTCGTATGATTGAAGCCTACCGGTCAGATGTTTATAGGTCGTCACGACTACGAGCCTTAGCAGAAAAAACGATTTCAACAACTAGTGCCGCAACGGTATGATAGATATTGACCTTATTAGAAAAGACCCGGAGCAATTGCGAGCTTCCGTCCGCCGCCGCGGCGGCAATGAAAGTTCGGTCGATGCTTTAATAGCACTTGACAATGAGTGGCGTGAAGCAACTGAGCGGGTTGACGCTTTGCGCAAAAAGCAAAAAGAACTTTCCGCAAACCGCAACATTGAGGCTGCAAAAGTAAACAAGGAAGAAATTAAAAAAGAGGAGGTTCTCCTTAACGAAGTTGCGAGTGCGCGACAAACGGCGTGGCGACTTCTTCCAAATATTTTGGCTGATGACGTTCCTGACGGTAAGGATGATAGTGAAAATGTGGTGCTGAGAAAATGGGGGAGTGTACCGCCAGTCGTCTTCCCACCAAAGGATCACCTCGCGCTTGGTGAAGCACTTGGCATAATCGATATGGCCAAAGCAGCGGAGATATCTGGTGCACGCTTTTATTATCTCAAGGGTGATGCAGCACTTTTAGAATTTGCACTCGTGACCCACGCTATGCGGCGGCTTACGAATCGCGAATGGCTGCGGCCAATTGCTGAGCGTGCAGGCGTGAGTGACAAGCCATTTATACCAGTTGTGCCGCCAGTCATCATCAAGCCAGAAACCTACATTAGAATGGCTCGGCTTACGCCCGGCGTAGATGAGGATGAACGCTACTACCTGCCTCAGGATAATCAGTACCTGGTTGGCAGTGCTGAACATAGCCTTGGACCGCTACATATGGATGAGACCTTACCGGCCGACAGTGCCCCCATTCGCTATGTTGGTTTTTCGACCTGTTTCAGACGGGAAGCTGGGTCATATGGAAAAGACACGCGCGGCATGATTCGTGTTCACCAGTTTGATAAAGTTGAAATGGAAAGTTTTACAACGTCAGCCCTGGGTATTGCTGAACAGAATTTTTTTGTTGGTATCCAGGAGGCACTGCTGCAGGAACTTGGCATCCCACACGAGGTTATTGCGGTATGTACTGGTGACATGGGTTCACCTGACGCAAGACAACTAGATATTAATTGCTGGCTACCAGCCCAGCAAACGTATCGTGAGACGCATTCAGCAGACTACATGGCCGACTTTCAGGCCAGAAGGCTCGGTACGAGGCTTAAAACAGCTGCGGGTAATGAATTTGCCCACATGAACGATGGCACTGTTTTTGCCATAAGCCGCATGGTGGTTGCAATACTCGAAAATTTTCAGAATGAAGATGGATCAGTAACGATACCGGAAGTATTGCGGGATTTCATGGGGAAAGACACGATAGCCGCATAGTAAGTGGTTCTTGATGCGAGTATTTACCCGACAGCAAACTCCACCACGGCAACCATTTCCTGTTCGTTCAAAGCGCCAAACCGTTTCTAGGAAGTCTCGGCTCATTTTTTACATTGTGCTATTGCTTTTGGCGTACGGAACGTTTGGTACCAATTTCTTTTACGCCCATACCATTACTGTCGAGGGAACAACCTATTTACGACCACAAACTGTTGCTGCTGAAGCAGCGCAGTATTTAGAGAGCCACCCGAGACTTGGTTTTATTTCCTCAAGATATTTTTTTACGCTTCCAACCCAAAAACTTCGCGAGGCGCTAACCTCTGTTCGGGTGCAACGAATTGAAATTGACCGGCTGCCACCAGGCGAACTACGCATTCGAATTACTGAAAATATTCCTGTTGCAAACATCACAGCAGCCAACAGGTGGTACGAGGTTGATGTTGCAGGTACGGTTATCGGAGAGTCATTTGCACCAAAACCGTCTGGCATTAAAATAGCTCTCGTTGACCACATTGACCCTTTGGTAAATGGTTCAGAAGCGCTGCCACCGGAGATTCTTAGTTGGTTGCAGAGTGCTGACGCGTTACTACCAGTTGACATTCCTGGTATGGCTGCTCTAGAACGAAATTATTTTGTTGATAAAAATAATCTCTATTCAATTAGCGTTGTGATGGATGCTGGTTGGTCGCTCCGGCTCAATAGGGAACTACCGATGGATGTGCAAGTTACCAAGCTCAAAGCATTCTATGAAAACCGAATTGCTAGCAGTAAACCTTGGCCGGGCAGTTTGCGATACATTGATCTCCGTTTCTCAAATACAAGAGTGTACTACCAGGAATAAGGTATTCGTAGATTGTGTACCGCTGCCGGCCGTTTATTAACGGTATTACATTGCCCCGCTGCTGGCCGTCTATCGACGGCACAACAGACTTAGTAAACATTCCAACACGGTCGGAATGATAGCTGTTGTAGCAGGACTACTATCATTGTAAGCATTTTGATATTTCAAAATGTAAATTAATGTTGTGCGACACTTGGCTTGGTTATATTTAGTACGAGTCAGGGAAGGGGTAGAATAGGTATATCCATCAAAAACATGCACGCTGAGAGCCGTTTAAATGACCCAGGAGGCCGATGAAAGTTGCTATAGGTAAACTAGTGCTCAAAAGGAATTTTATAGATTCTGAAAGATTATTTATAAACCCGGAAGTTGGCATTTGTCCTGAATGCATATTTAATCTATCCGCCGGACAGAATATGGGAACGCAACACCTGCAATAGCGATCAGAACAAAAGGTGAACGTATTGGGAACCACGCCGGATATTAAAAGTATTAGTAGAAGCAAAGAAAACCATGATTGATGTGTCGCATAAGATATATTGTGCGACGTTAGAGTATCTGTTTCCTTAAGCTATTTGAATACTCCCCTTAGGGTTAACCGCGCGGTCAGGTACTGCTGACGACATCTTTTTACGTCTTGTTCTTGTTGTGACAACCAAGACGCAATCATCACACGAATATATTTTTAAAGTAGGGCGTTGCAGTGCGAAAATTGAGTGTGGCGAAACAATTCAAAGAGGTCTCTCCCCTGCCCCATTATTTAATAATGAACTAGGTCGCTGTTGGGGTTCTCACCATGTAGGTATCATCGTTCTCCTGGTCGTGACGCACCAAGATAAACACCAATAAAAATGCGGCACAATATAATAGACGAAAAATAACCAGCGCCCAATCGTCAACAATTTTTGCTAGGTCGATACCACCGAGTGCCACGTAGAGTAATATGGCGAGGTCATACCAAATTTCATGGTTGTGGCCGTCGGCCTGTTTGTCGTGTCGATGACGAATAATATTAGTGAGAAGTAAAAGCGCCACAACAGCAATCTCAACTCTGAATATCATACTCGACACTACATTTGCGACAGCCTCAGCCGTAAAAAAGCTGATTGGTGCAAAAAATATTCCGCTTGGCTGAAAAAGAAAGTATGTTCCTATAATGCCTGCTATGGCTGCTTGTCCAGCAAGTAGTCGCGCCACCACCTTGCTTCTAAAAACCTTAATTCCGACATAGTAAAACAATGGCACACCACTCAAAAAGACAGTGGCTTGACTGAGGACAGATGACTCATAGCGAGGAAAATCTTCAGCGAAGATACCGAAACCAAAATTACGAATCGCATTTTGCAACCAGAGAAAGCCAGTCGCGAGCCAAAAAAAACTGTACGAACGATACCGATCATTCTCACGTTTCAATAACTCATATACGAGTACAAACGCCACGGCAGCAATAACAGCCGTTACAAAACCGTGAAATACAATTCCGATAGCTATAGGCATACTTATGGTAGATAGTTTAATGGATTAACTGGAGAGCCATTTAAGTGCACCTCAAAATGTAGGTGTGCGCCAGTGCTAAACGGCCCCGATCCTGGTTGATTTGGTAACCCACCTGACAGGGCAATGGGTTGTCCTTGGGTTACAAATGACCCGGCACTGACGAGCGGCTTAGATATATGCCCAAACACCGTTGTAATGTTTCCGTCGTGAATAAGCACGACATACCAATAATTTTTTGGGCTTCCAGTCCTCACTTTAGCAACGTAACCTGCAGCCGGCGCACGAATCGTTGTTCCGGCGGCGGCGCGAATATCAATGGCATTATGTTCAAAGAGCTGTTTAAATGGGTAATCAATGTCCCGAAACAGCGTGGTCACTCTGTTTTTTGGTACCGGCCAAATAAGCGGCGGTGCCTGACCAGTGTCCACTACCCCCTGCTCTTTAAGTTTTTGACGAACACTCACTTCTAGTGCCGCTACATCAGCATTTGCCGCTTCCTGTTCTCGCTTAGCTTCTTGGAGTAATGCTTCAAATTTCTTCTCTGAGGATTGCGTTACTGAAAGTATACGTTCCTTTAACAGTTGCTGCTCTTCGAGCTTTGAATGTTCGTCTTGCAAAACCTCTGAAGCGCCGAGTAGCTCATCACGCTTTCCACTGAGTGAATCATGTTGGGTCGCAAGCGTGGCCTTTATTTCGGCGACGCCATCAATGGCTTCACCAATACGCACTTGCAACACCTGCACTTTTTGCAAAGACGTATAGAAATCTGAGAAACTGCCGGTGGCAAAAAATGTATGCAGTGGACTGCGAGACCGCTGCAAGGCCATGTACCGTAGCAGGCCACCTAAATCAAGCTTTAATTCACTAAGCTCACCTTCACGTAAGCTGATAGCTTCTTCCAGTCCGTTAATTTCAAGATTTTTTGATTCTATAGAAAGTTGCGTGCTTTCAATTTGGGTTTCTGTTCGACTTACCGTGTCGGCCAGAATGCCTAGCTGGTTCGCCAACGTGCGGCGTTCTTGTTGTTTTTGACGAAGGCTCGCTTCATATTTTTTCGCAGTATCTTGTAGTCGCTGAATTTGCTCCTGCTTCGCTTTAATTTGTGCCTGTAATTCATCAACACTTTCCGCCCTGCTTTGAAGCGGCACAAAAAGCAGTAGCGCGACCAACGTAAGGGTAAGTCCACGAGTAAAGAACATAGTTATTTTCCTTTCGTAAGGCTGGTGTATGCTCGCTCCACTCTCTCCAGAGACACTTCCCGGCCAAGTACAGTCAAATATATAAACGGGCTTGGGCTTTTTGCCTGGCCGGATAGTGCAACGCGGAGCGGCCAAAGCACGTCCCCCACTGAACGCCCTTCCTCTGCGATCCATTCTCGCAGTTTCTTTTCAAGTTCTTCAGCATTTCCATACATAGAATCCGGCAGCGTTCCCAGGTATTCTTTTACCGACTGTAGTATCACTGCCGTACTAGTAGCAGTACTCCCCTTCCAGAGTAATAATTCTGTTTCGTACTCCCGTGCATCACTTAACATTTCAGCCACCAGTCCCGGCGCGTCCGCAAGTGTTTGCATCCTATCAACCGTGCCACGTAAGGCGGCTGAAATCATATGCCGACTCACTATGTTGCCACTGGCGGTTTTAAAGTTGCCGTTTGCTTCAGTAACAACGTTACTGGCGATGAGAAACGGCAATGTTCGCTCGGTCAGTTCATTTTCTGGCATGGCTCGCAGGTATTGCTGATTCATCCATTGCAACTTCTCCATGTTAAATATTGCACCGGCTTTATTGACATCCGCCAACTCAAACAGACCACACAGTTCAGTCAAAGAGTATAGTTCCCTATCAGTTTTCGGGTGCCAGCCGAGGAGCGCCAAAAAATTTATTAAAGCTGGCTGCACGTAGCCCTGCTCTTGAAACCCAGCCGCCGCTGCTGCACCATGCCGCTTACTTAATTTCAATCTATCGGTGCCGAGAATGAGTGGCACATGCGCATACTGTGGCGGTTGCCAACCAAATGCGGCATACGTAACGAGATGCTTCGGCGTCGACGGTAACCATTCTTCCCCGCGAATGACCTGATTAATTTCCATCAAGTGATCGTCGACCACGCTCGCCAAGTGATACGTCGGCCAGCCGTCAGACTTTAGAAGCACAGGGTCATCGAGCAACGCATTTTGAAAATTTACCTCGCCGCGAATACTATCTATAAATTTGGTACCTCCTTCTCGTGGCATACGTAATCGCACGACATGCGGCTCCTGTTCAGCTCGGGCATTTGCCTCGGCAACTGCTAATTCCCTACAGGCGCCATCATAGCCAGTTGGTGCATGCCGAAGTTCTTGTTCCTTACGAACCTGAGCCAGTCGCTCTGCTGAGCAGAAGCAACGGTACCCTGAACCATTGGCGAGAAGCTGCCGAGCGTGCTCTTGGTATAAGGCTAGTCTGTCCGACTGGCGGTACGGCCCATATGGTCCGCCAATGTCTGGACCCTCGTCGTACTGTATTCCGTACCAGTGCAGTGTTTCAATGAGGCGCTCTTCAGCCCCAACGACAAACCTATTTCTATCGGTATCTTCAATGCGTAAAATAAACTTGCCGCCCGTATGTTTTGCATACATATAACCAAAGAGCGCCATCCACACGCCACCAATATGGAGCTCTCCCGTGGGGGAAGGCGCAAAACGGGTACGAATATTATTCATAGGATTGCTTCAGTGTTTCAGGTAGGTGTGTTAGCGCAAGCGCCACAATTGGTCGACGAACGGGATGCACGAACTGCATAAGGTCCTTTTGCGAAACCCATTGCCAAGCATCATGTTCAATAGTATCTAGTGTAATCTCTGTTTCTAAACCCGTAAACTGTAGGTAGACAATTGTTTGTGCCTGTCCTTTGTAGGCACTCCGCCTGCTAAAATTGATGCCCTGATTGTTCGCTTGATATCGGCGCTTCCAGGAATAACGGTAAAGATTTTCCGCTGTTCTCCCAATCACTGTCAGACTAACCATACCAACTTCTTCTTTTACCTCTCGAAGGGCTGCCATCTCGATGGTCTCTCCAGACTCCCGACCGCCCTGCGGCAGCTGCCAATGATTCTGATCGCTTACCCGCGAGACAGCCAGAATGTCTTTATTTGCATTTACAATACACGCCACAACATTCGATCGATAGCGAATTGTACTTTTGGTTGTCCAGGCAATAGCGACGAGTGGGAAAAATGCGATAGCGGTGAGAATCCTTCGCCATCGACTTGGTTGTTGTAAAAGTCGCCAGAGCCACTCCAGGTGCAGTCGACGTAGAAATCGTGGCGCCCTCTGAACCGTACCAGCCAGATAGTCGAGCGTGCCGCCTACCCCCATTGCCACCCGTACTGAGGGTAGTGCGGGTTGAAATGCCGCTATCCACCGTTCTTGCACTCCGTGACCCAAGGCAACAAACAAGACATCCGGCCGAGACGCTCGAATAGCGGCAAGTACTTCTTCGTGCGCTGCTGTATTCAGCACGGTAAGGATATCGGCAGAAACGGTATATGTGTTGCGGGGCGGTTCAAATGTGCCAACGACGTTTGCACCGAACTGCTGTCGGGCTTTCGTAGCCGCTAGCTCCCCTACCCCGCCTTCAGCACCAAGAAAAAAGAAACGCGTTTCCGGTGGCAATTCTTTTAATAAACTTTCAACGAAATCTGCACCAGCAATTTTTTCTGGAAGCGGAACGCCAGCTAATTTGGCAGCAAAATATAAACCGCTACCGTCAGTTATGCTGAGGCTTGCTCCATCCAATACATTGCGAAAGCCAGCATGTTTAATGGCCATCACGGCCATTTCTGGATTCGGCGTTATAATATAGTACTGTCCATTGTTATGTAGCCAACCGGATACTTTAGAAACCGCAGCTTTGTGGGTTACAACATCCAGTGGAATTGAATACGCATAGTTTCTCATTACGGGTATGCTACCAGGAAGACCGAATAAGCTGAAATGCTATTGACGCTCAACCAAAGCTTTTCTACTATTCTTTTAGCACTCAATTTGCTCGAGTGCCAAAATATGACCAACTTCACCAATAAATCTCAAGAAGCACTCCAGCGCGCCTATCACTTAGCGGCTGAGCACGGACATCAGCAAATAGAAGCTGGTCACCTTCTCGCGGCGCTCCTTCTACAAGAGGCCAGCATTGTTATACCTATTTTAAAACGTCTAGAAATCCCCACCACCAAACTGAAGAGCAGTGTGTCTGAATTGCTTGAAACCTACCCCAGAGTGGCTGGTGGCGGAGCGGCACAAATCTACCTCAGTCAATCCATGGGGGATGTTATGAAACGCGCTGAAGCCGAAGCCGCAAACATGAAGGATGAATACATCAGCACCGAGCATCTATTTTTAGCATTGACCGACGTCACGAGCCCTGCACAAAAGTTACTAAACACCATAGGGGTCAACTATGCGGACGTACTGCGTGTTTTAGTTGACGTGCGAGGCAATCAACGGGTAACCGACGCAGAGCCAGAAAGTAAATTTCAAGCTCTTGAAAAGTATGCAAAAAACTTAACTGCCTTAGCACGGCAGAATAAACTTGACCCTGTTATTGGCCGCGACGACGAAATTCGGCGCGTCATGCAAGTTTTATCCAGACGCACTAAAAATAACCCGGTCCTGATTGGTGAAGCGGGTACTGGTAAAACAGCTATCGCGGAAGGTCTGGCGCAGCGCATTGCCAGTGGTGACGTTCCTGAAACACTCAAAGACAAAGAGCTCGTTGCTCTTGATCTTGGTTCTCTATTAGCTGGTGCAAAATTTAGGGGTGAATTTGAAGATCGATTAAAAGCCGTGCTACGCGATATTGACAGCGCCGCTGGCAAGATACTTTTATTTATTGATGAACTACATACGCTGGTTGGTGCCGGGGCAGCTGAAGGCGCCATCGACGCCGCCAACATGCTAAAACCAGCGCTCGCCCGAGGTGAACTGCATGCTATCGGTGCCACTACCCTATCCGAATACCAACGCTTTATTGAAAAGGATGCAGCACTCGAACGTCGATTCCAGCCAGTGTACGTGGGCGAACCATCGATCGAAGATACCATTGCGATTCTCCGCGGACTCAAAGAACGCTATGAAATTCATCATGGAGTGCGAATTACAGACGCGGCAGTTGTGGCCGCGGCTGAATTATCACATCGATACGTTACAGAGCGTTTCTTGCCAGACAAAGCGATTGATCTTATCGACGAAGCGGCTTCGGCGCTCAGAATGGAAATTGATAGTCTTCCGACCGAGCTCGATAAACTTGAACGAAAAATACGGCAGCTTGAAATTGAGCGGGAGGCATTAAAAAAAGAAACTGATGCGACGTCACAAGCGCGACTAACAACCCTCGAGGCCGAACTAGCTTCCCTTAAAGAACGGTCAAACCAACTTTCAATTCACTGGAAAAGCGAAAAGGAAACGATTGGCAAGATACGCGCCGCTAAAAAACGGGTTGATGAACTCCGACAGGAAGCGGAGTCAGCTGAGCGTAATTCTGAATTTCAGCGAGTTGCAGAAATTCGCTATGGTGAAATTCCTGCTCGAGAAACAGAAATTAAAACTCACGAAGGTCAACTATTTGATTTGGAAAAGGAAACGGGCCAACGTATTTTGAAGGAGGAGGTCATGGCCGAGGATATTGCCAGCGTTGTTGCGAGATGGACGGGCATTCCAGTCGAAAAAATGCTGGAAGCAGAAAGCGAAAAATTAGTCCGCGCCGAAGCCGAATTATCAAAACGGGTCGTTGGCCAGCGCGACGCAATCAGTGCCGTGGCGAACGCCCTCCGTCGTTCTCGAGCAGGTATAGGCGAAGAGGGTCGCCCAATCGGCAGCTTCCTATTCGTTGGACCGACCGGCGTTGGAAAAACTGAATTAGCTCGAGCACTCGCCACCTTCATGTTCAATGATGAGCAAGCGGTTATTCGTGTGGACATGTCGGAATACATGGAGCGACACAGTGCTGCAAAGTTTATTGGTTCGCCGCCAGGGTACGTTGGCTACGAAGAAGGCGGACAGCTAACGGAGAAAATACGTCGCCGACCATATGCGGTCGTGCTTTTTGATGAAATAGAAAAAGCACATGAGGATGTCTTTAATTTGCTACTCCAGATATTAGAGGATGGTCGATTAACGGACGCTCGTGGACGCACCGCAAACTTCAAAAACACTATCATCATTATGACTTCAAACCTCGGCAACAGCCTCATTGAAGAGTTCAATCTCGGTTTTGAAGGTAATAAAATTTCTGTTGCAAAAGCTCGTGAAGAGCAACTCATTGAACAGGTTCAGCTGGCCGTGCGTAATCATTTCAAGCCAGAATTCATAAACCGCATCGATGATATTGTTGTATTCCATCACCTTTCAAAGGCTGATATGGAGCACATAATTGACCTGCAGCTAGAACTCGTATCAAAACGACTTCAAGCAAAAGCCATTGTTATTACTGTCAGCGAGAAAGCTAAACAGCATCTCATGGAACAAAGTTACAGTATTGAATTTGGCGCGCGTCCACTTAAACGCGCTATTCAGTCTACTATTCTAGATGAAATTGCCCGACGCATTGTCAGTGGAGAACTACCGGCGGGAAGCCAAGTACTCGTGGATAATGACAAGAACGGATTTACTTTCAAAGTAACTACGGCAAAGAAAACCAAACGACGCACCACTACGAAGTAGTACTGTTGGCATTGTCCGATGGTATAGAAAGTAAACTGTAATACAGTAAGCTCGTACCCAAAACCATAAGTACTGCGCCCATTATTAAGCGGGTGATATCAAATGCAGTGTGCGCTCCGGTTGTGGTCAGTACTGACACGGCCGTTATCAATAGAGCCAACATACCGCCAGCCATGGAGAACGACCGTCGTCGCACTATTTTATCTGAATGAGCACGAACCCCGAGAAGAAAAAAAGTTAGAACAAAAGAAAAAGTGGTAATTCCGGCAACAATTCCTGTCATGGCGCGTAACCACTGAGATGTCTGCGGCCACCAAAACACGTATGGGCCGAACGTCTCACGAATACTTGCTTCAGGACTCAGGACTATACCAATGCAGTAAACGAGACCGATAGTGGTAATAATGATACCCGCCACCACACCAGCTTCTCTACGGTTTAAAAAAACAGCGGGAATTTGTATAAGAATAACGCAACTTGCGTAAACGATTACGCTGCCCAAAAAATCAACTACTGCATTACCTGCTCCAGTTCGTACCAGAAGCTCGGGCAGAGCATAAACGGCAAACATGACCGTCAATACCCAAAACCAAGCTACAAATAATCGCAACGCATCGCTCGTATGTTGATGTCGCATTTGCATAAGTCGCACCGTTACGACGGCGCTTATCAGAGCGCAAATGGCGCTGGCAATTGATACGATGGGTAGCATTAAAAAAGTATACCACACGCGGGTCAGCGCAGTAACATAAGGCTGAACAACCCTGTATACTATCCGTATGTCATTCGCGAATATAACCCCACGAATTCGACTGCCGAGACACGTTCGGCAGTGCTTCACGTACGCAGTACCTGAGGGTCTAGAACCAGCAAAGGGGTCGCTTGTTATAGTGCCATTCAGAAATCGACTGGTGCTGGGCGTTGTCGACACTGTGGTGGCAAAAACAACCATTAAAAATAAACTACAAACGATTTCACAAATTCTTACCTATGCAGCATTAACAAAAACTCAGCAGTGGCTACGTAAAGAACTTGTCAATTACTACGGGGCAACGGAAACTACCGCACTCACTACCCTCTTACCCGATTTGGCACGCCGGCCAGAGATGCACGCCGTGGCAGCAGTAAAAAAAATAACAAGCATAACACGACAAAAAAAGCCTCTGCTGCCCTTGTCACAAAGTGCCATACTGACGGGTGTACTTCCAAACCCCACCGATGACCTTTACGTAGCCCGAACGAAAAGCGCAATTCGTCTGGATCAGCAGTCACTTATACTCCTTCCTGATAGCGAAGAACTATTTCAGGTTACGGCGGCGTACAAAAAATTTTGTCGGGCTGAACTGTGGCACGGCAGTCTGTCGCGTACGGAAAGCGCCAGAATTTATAGAAGCGTTGCGCGTGGTGATGTGGAGGTGATTGTGGGTACACGAAGTGCTCTTTTTTTGCCTTTCGTGAACCTGGGTAATATTATGGTGCACTACCCGACCGCTGACGGACACCGTTCGTGGGACATGCAGCCGCATTATGACGCCACCGTTTTAGCAAGCACCATGGCTAGTGCATTAAAAATACCTATTTTGGTTTCTTCCACGGTGGCACCAACGACGCTTCTCAACGCACTTCCCGTTGCTCATCAAACTGAAAAGCAACGGCGTATTATTATAGCTGATCGTCGGGCTGTACATTCCAAAGAACGACAGCATCCGCTTGATTCAAATCTCGTGGGGCACATTACTCCTTCCACGCTGGTCCTCGTTCCACGACGTGGCTATGCGGCGCCACTTTGTCGCGACTGTGAATTTATGCCACGCTGTCCTGTTTGTGACCATCGTTTATCTTACGCAGACGCTTCCCAAAAAATGTTGCGCTGCCCACTATGCAGCCAGGCCACACCAGCGCCGGCACTGTGTCCGGAATGCAAAGGGAGCGACTTTCGAATGGTTGGCACTGGCGTAGAGAGAGTAATGAATTGGCTCACAAAGCAACTACCTGAAACAAAGATTACTCAGTTGACTGCGGAAACACTTTCGACTGCCTCTAAAAATATACCGTCGCAGCTAACCGTTGCCACGCCTTTTATTGTCCCCCACCTCTACGCTCTTCCGCGATTTCAAACCATTATTGCCCTGCGTGCCGACAGCTATCTAGCTGCACCAAATTGGTTCTCAAATGAAGCCACGTACCACTTGCTCGCAACGCTTGGGGCTGCCACGAGCGAATCACTCATCATCGACACTGCGGAGCCGCAGCATCCCGTTTATCAGGCGCTCGCGCACTCCGACCCAAAGATTCTCTATGACGCTGAGAGGGACGACAGAAAAAGGTTTTTGTATCCACCATTTGGAGAAGTGGTATCAATTACCCTGCGTACTGCCTCGCCTGAAATTGGTACCCGTTTGAAAGAGATACTTCCACGGGCGACGTACACCGTTAGTCAGAAAAATATCATCATTCATGCCCCAAAAGGAACGAATTTCAGTGCAATCTGGTCAGTCCTACCTGACGACGCCATCGTTGACCACAACGCTCCCACGTTGCTATAGTCGAGCCATGGCTACAATTTTTAAACTCGTGACCCTGCCAGACGCACGGCTGCGGCAAAAATCGGAACTCATACCAGAATCACGCATTCACGAACCAACTTTCGTACGATATCTCGATAACCTCATTGCCACCATGTGGCATGCTGACGGCATCGGTATCGCCAGTGTGCAAATTGGTGAAATGATTCGCGCCGTCGTCATTACTCGCGGTGATGAGCCAATAGTTCTCATAAACCCCGAAATTAGTTACCGATCACTACGACGGCAAAGTTCTGAGGAAGGTTGCTTATCAGTACCAGGTTTTTTTGGTCCGGTGCGACGCAACTACCGCGTACGAGTAAGGGCGCTCGACCGAAAAGGAGCTCCAATCATGCTCGACGCTTCCGGATTACTTGCTCGAATTATTCAGCACGAAGTCGATCACACCAACGGCATACTTTTTGTTGATAGAACTCGCAAAGTGTACGCCACAAACTAAGATGAAAAACTATCGTATCGGCTTTGCTGGCACGGGCGCGTTTGCTATACCGATACTGCTGGCACTTGCTGACGTGGCAACGGTGCCGTTTGTATTTGTAAAAGGGAAGCATGGCAAAAGTGATTCTCCACTTGTTGACGTCGCCGCACAGCTCAATAGCACGTGCATCATAACGGAAAAAAGTAGCGAGCTATTGCCACACTGTGAGAGCGCCACTATGAACGGTCTTTTAGTGGCGGACTATGGCCTCATGATACCTGGGTCGGTTCTGGCACTCCTTCCAAACAACGTACTAAACGTTCATCCATCACTACTGCCAAAATATCGCGGGGCCACCCCCATTCCGGCGGCCATTCTGGCTGGTGACAAGGAATCTGGCGTTAGCCTGATGGTGCTTGATCAAGCGATGGACCACGGACCCATCATTACCCAGGCCAGGTATCGAATGACTGGGTCAGAAGACGCGCCCGAACTTGAACGAACGTTGAGTGAGCTAGGTGCCAACCTTGTGCGAACGCATGTACTCCCCTATTTCGAGAATGGCAAAGCAACAGAGCAGGATCACAGCAAGGCCACGGTAACAACGACGCTTGCCCGCGCAGACGGCGCTATAGATCTTTCTTCTGATGTCACGAATACTATATACAGAAAAATACTTGCGTATGCACCATGGCCTGGCTGTTACGCATCCGTACTAATAAACGAACGTACGCGTACCATAAAATTCATGGCTGCGAAGCCATGTTCCGAGAGTCACAATTTTTCACCCGGACTCTATCGTAAAGAAAAGAAACTACATCTCATAGCCTCTGATGGCTGCCTTATTGTTGAACGTTTACAGGTCGACAGCGGTCGAATTGTTACTGCCGATGCTTTTATCAACGGCTACCGCACGGCTTTGCCAATCCTCGCGTAGTACATAAACGATTAACAGTAACGTGATGCCAATTGGATGATTGAAATAGGGGGAACCAATATGCGTACCGAGCGCCGCGACGGCACCAAAGAATACACCAACAGCCACTGCACCATTGTTCTGAAGCCGTATACAGCCCCAAACCGCCATTAAAAACGCCAACAAGCCCACCAGGCCAAACTCCAGCAACATATCAAGATACCCCCATTCCAGAGCGACTGTTGTGTACTCCCCGCTCGGTTCAATTGCACGAACACGAGGGTCATTACTTAGATACGTGATTGAGCGGCCAAAACCTGAACCTAGTAGTGGTCGTTCCTCTATCGCTTCGCGAAGTGGTACTAACTGATTCCATCGACTTGATGCCGCTGCCTCGCTACTTAAATTGAATCTGTCTCCGAAGGACAGAAAAGAGCCAGCCGCACCAGGAAATGGAAAGCGGACGACAGCAAAGACAAACGCAAACCCAACGACAACGCTGGCGAACGAATAGACTAGTAACGTGACAAAAGTACGCGCAGTACGAGTTAAAGCGTACAGTGCGGCAAAACAGAAACTAATGAGCCAGCCGAGCCAGAAACTCCGTGAGAAACTTATGAGTAAACTTCCCGCATATAGAGCAGCAAGTGCGAACCACATGCCACCTTTCTTTCCACGCTTCTCCTCTAGCGCTAATTGCCAAATTGCTATAGACCAACCAAGCAGAAGAAATAATTGACTCGGTGTAAAGATGCGGTATGCACCCGTCACCGTCGCGGTTACCTCAGCCAGTATATTTTGCCGTAGCCAGGTGTAGAGATCGAAAGCGAAATAGGTAAAGGCAGGATGACTAAAGACGTAGAGGAAGAGAACCGTTTGGATGGCCACGTAGCTACTTGCAAGTAGTACAATGCGCAATAGATTTTCTTTAAAATTAACTTGTCGATACAGTATGGAAAACGGCAGAAGCAAACCAAAAGCCAAATACCCATTCCCATCCAAAAAAATGTCACCTGGGTTGTGTTGATGATAGATGCCGAGTCCTATCGCGAGGACAGTAACAACAGCAAAAGGGAAAAAAGGTTTTAACCATTTCACGCTTTGTTTGAAATCAGAAAATGAAAGTACTACTCGATAGCTTGACAAAAGGAAAAGCATGACAAAAAATGCCAATCGAATGGACACTCTATTGCCGAATAACATCGTTGAGAACAAATAGCCGTGCGCGCCAATAACGAGTTCGCTTATGGCGAGGAGCGTCGCAAGACCAATCGAATGCCACGCCGTAATTAAAAAGGCAACCACCGTTAGCCAAAATAGTGGCTGCGCAAGTGCTGGTACGTAGTAGCTCAGCAAAGAAAGTAGCGACGCTACGAGAAGTCCTGCCCACCAGTACAATAGCTGACGACGTGATAACGAAGACATACTACGAACGGTGACGACGACCGACTAGCCATAGAATCACAACGATGGGCAGATACAGCACAAGCAAGAAGACAATGAGTAAAGCTGAAAAATATCGGTGTCGCAAGTAAAAATAAGTCGCGCCACTTTGACCAAATCGCAAATATTTCCACAGAATACTACGCTGCTGAAATGATGCCGCCCGCTGATGAATAATTAACGCTTGCGGCACAAAGAATATAAGCCACCCCAATGCTTTGGCTCGATAACACAAATCAACTTCTTCAAACCATATAAAAAACCGTTCATCGAATCCATTCATTTTTTCAAATAGTGCTCGACGAATAGCGAGCGCCGCACCCATAACCTGATCAACCGCTCGTAGCGTGTCATAACGGAACGCCGAATACTGGTTTCGACGAACGAAGCTACTCGGTAGCACCCGTTCAAGTTTCAGAAGTTCCCACAAATAAGCCGGCAGAGCAGGAAAACGCCTTACCGATGGCTGTATAGTTCCGTCGTCATTAATTATTTTTGGTCCGACTATCCCGACGTAGGGTTGCTCTGCAAAAAAGGACTCTAGCGCCTCGATACTCCCAGAGCACAGTATGGCGTCCGGATTTAAGAACAGTATGAGCTCCCCTACACCACGCTTTGCGCCTTGATTACAAGCTCGGGCAAAGCCAACGTTAGACGTATTAAAGATGCAGTGCACATCTGGAAAGTCGCATTTCAACATTTCTACTGTTCCGTCGGTTGACGCATTGTCGACGACGACGACCGCTATTTCCGAGCTATATTTCTTAATACTCTGCAGGCACTCTTTTAATGCCGCCTGTACGTTCCAACTGACAATAACTATATCCATACTAGAGTGCATGTTTACGTTGTACCACCTGTTTTGCGGCACAAAATGAACGATACCATGCGGGCGAGTAACCAAAAATATTCTCTGAGATGCTCCACAGCATATACGCCCATCGTGGTGCCCACTGACTTATTCCCGGCCTCTCCTCGGATAAACTATAGAGAAGCTGCGGCACACGTACGCCTGCATGACCATTTGCGGCCATGGTGAGCCAAAGGTCCCAATCCTGGAATCGCTTCAGTGACGGATCAAAACCTGGAAATGTGGCACGTCGAATAAGAGCGCTGGTATGAATGTAATTACCTTTCCGCAACTCGGTTTCTGAAAATTCTGGTGGCCTAAATTGCTTTCCGTGCAGTGTGTACCACGCATAGCAATATGCGGCGTCTGAGTTGTTCAATGCGTCCAGTAGCGTGGCCAGCATCGTTGGTGCCAATACCGTATCGGCATCGAGAAACAGTACGTAATCCCCACGAGCGACTTCCGCTCCTCTGTTTCTGGCTACTGGCGCACCAGCATTTCGTTGCTGAAGAATGACGGCAACACCAGTGCCATAAATAGTTGCCGAGATATCCGTAAATACAGTAGCAATTGCGTCAGTCGAACCGTCGTCAATAATTATGACTTCAAAATCCTGCTGTGTTTGCGCCTGTAAACTTTCAAGACAACGCTTAAGCGAAGCCGCGTGATTGTAAACTGGAATAATGACGCTAATCATACCGGGAACAGTTCACGAACCCGGCGCTCAAACACCGCGGCACTAAACTTTTCTTGCACTCTCGTTTGGCCATTGCGCCCCATTCGCTCCCGTTCTGTTTCATTTCCCAAGAGCCGCATAAGTGCTTCCGCCACGGCTGCCGG